>NZ_CFDJES010000032.1:0-25120 GCF_983723665.1 Cobetia sp.
TGGGGATGCCCGAGGACCTGGTCGAGCAATATCTGATTCTCTCGCCAGCGCTCAAGATCAATGACACCATGCGCACGGGCATGCAGAAAGAAGACGCGGCCGGCTGGTTCGGCACGCCGCCACCGGATCTGTCGCTCGAGGCGCGTCTGCGCGGCACTGACTGGATCTACACCTATCTGAAGAGCTTCTATCGTGATGCGTCACGCCCGTGGGGCGTGAACAATGCGGTCTTCCCCCAGGTCGGCATGCCGCATGTGCTGGAATCGCTGCAGGGCGTGCAGGAAAAGGTCTGTGGGCAGAGTGACCTGGCGGTAGCGGGGGCGGAGATCGATCCCGACACGGGGCGTTATGCGTCCTGTGATATTCTAGAGATCACCCAGCCTGGCAGCATGACGGCAGGGGAGTTTGATCAAGCGATGTGGGATCTGACCAATTTTCTGGCCTATGTCGGCGAGCCTTCGCGACTCAAGGCTGAGAGCATGGCCCCCAAGGTGTTAATATTCATTCTGATCTTTACCTTGCTGGCGTATCTTCTCAAGAAGGAATATTGGCGCGACATTCATTGATGGCCCCCGGGGCGGGGTCTCAGTGATAATGGCGAGCCGGCAGTGACGGGCGCGCGGCTGATCAGTCGCGCGCCCGCTTGCGTCGCCTTGAGGTGGCGCAGGCTGACCCTCTGGCAGGGCCCGTTGTGACAAGGGCAGGCCAGAGGAAACTTATCCCCGTTTGTCAGGCCAAAAGCTGACACGGGCATGTCTCGAACAGATGCGAGGACAGTTTCATGGGTGTTGTGGCCAAGCGTTCATCGATGACCTTCTACTCCGGTGGTGACGACCACTTCAGCCACCGTGTACGGATCGTGCTGGCCGAGAAGGGTGTGGCAGTCGATATCATTGATGTGGATGATGACAGCCGTCCGGCCGAACTGGCCGACCTGAACCCGTACAACAGTGTGCCGACGCTGCTGGATCGCGACCTGGTGCTCTACGAGTCCAAGGTCATGATGGAATATCTGGACGAGCGTTTCCCGCATCCGCCGCTGTTGCCGGTGTATCCGGTGGCGCGCGCCCAGAGCCGTCTGTGGATGCATCGTATCGAGCGCGAATGGGTGCCGATGATGGAAACCATCCAGACAGGCACCAAGAAGGAAGCCGACAAGGCGCGTAAGGAATTGCGTGAAAGCCTGATCGGCATTTCCCCGATCTTCGACGACATGCCGTTCTTCATGAGCGACGAGTTCTCGCTGGTGGACACCTGCATTGCCCCGATCCTGTGGCGCTTGCCGACACTGGGAATCGAGCTGCCGGAGAAGCAGGTCAAGCCGCTGCTGACCTACATGGAGCGGTTGTTCGGGCGTGATGCCTTCAAGGCGTCGCTGTCCGAGGCCGAGCGCGAGATGCGTATCTGATCCGTGCGTGATCCTTCGGTCATTGATCGATCGGTCACGCATTCGGGCTTTCGCCCTCGCTCATCAGTCTGTGGATGATGGATGTGAGCGATGTGCGGGGCGTTGGCCCGTTGGCGGAATGGACTTCGGTCGTCGCTGACACTCATTGCAGTTCAAGAGGTTCTCCCATGCTTTCCAGTCGCCCTTATCTGGCACGCGCACTCTACGAGTGGCTGCTGGATAACGACAATACGCCGTACATCGTGGTGGACGCCGAGCAGGAAGGTGTCCAGGTGCCGCGTCAACACGTCCAGAACGGCCAGATCGTGCTCAATATCGCACCCGGTGCGGTGCGTGATCTGTTGATCGCCAATGAAGGGGTCAGCTTCAATGCCCGCTTCGGTGGTCAGCCGATGCACGTCAGCGTGCCGACGGCCGCCCTGGTCGCGCTGTATTCGCGTGAAAACGGTGTCGGTATGGTCTTCGGTCACGAGCCGGTGATGCCGGGTGCCGATGAGATGACATTCGGTGAAGCCGCGCAAGATGCCGAGCCGGCCGCCGCAGCGCGCCCGACGCTGGCCAGTGTCGGCAGTGCGCCCGTCGAGGAAGAGGCGTCAGAGTCAGCGGATGCGTCCGTCGAGACAAGCTCAGGCGCTGATGCCGAAGTCGCCGGTGAAGAGCAGGCGTCGAATTCGGCCAGCGACGAGCAGGGCGCTGATGACAATGATCAGCCCAAGCCGCCGCGCAAGGGGCGTCCTTCGCTGCGCGTGATCAAGTAATCACGTCGGCAGGTGGGGGCGATGGATGAGGATTGGCCATTGTCCGCCTGATGTCGCTCCTGTCATGAAAAATGCCCCGCAGGCTTCGGCCTGCGGGGCATTTTTCATTCTTGATTCTTGGTGCTATTTATTCAGGGCACTTTGCATGTCAGGCATGCAAGCGCGCCACCTCGATCAGTCGAGGTACTCGAAGACCTTGGCGATACGCTGGATGCCGCCGACTTCAGAGACCTTGCTGACGATCTGGTCGGCTTCGGCGCGGGTCACGATACCCATCAGGTAGACGCTGGCATTCTCGGTGAGTACCAGGATGCGACCGGAGTCGATGTTGGCATCCGCCGCCAGCGTGGCCTTGACGCGCGTGGTCAGCCAGGTGTCCTGCACGCGCTGGCTGGCCGGGGCATTGGCGCTGATTTCCAGCGCGTTGTGCACCTGACGCACGCGACGCACATCCTTGGCGATGTCCGTGGCCTTCTGCTTCAGCTCGTCGCTGGCGACCTGGCCGGTCAGCAGCACCATGCCGTTGTAGGAGTTCACGTTGACGTGGGCATCATTGAAGCGGGCATCGGTCTTGCCGAGATTGACCTCGATCTTGGTCTCGATGCTCTCGTCTTCCACCTGGGCGCCCAGGGTGCGATCGCCATAGTCTTCGTCGATCGGGCCGCTGTTGGTCAGGTCGGCGACGGTGGTGCAGCCGGCTAGCGTCAGGAAGCCGGCGGTGGCCATGAGGGAAAGCAGGTTCTTGGGCGTCATGCCGTTTTCTCCTGGTGAATGCCGTGGGGCGCGCGGATTACTCGTTGCTGCCGAACAGCTGATGATCAATCAGGTCGCACAGGCAGTGGATGGCCAGCAGATGGACTTCCTGGATGCGTGCCGTAGAGGTGGCGGGAACACGAATCTCGCAGTCTTCGCTGCCCAGCAGTGACGCCATGTCGCCACCGTCACGGCCGGTCAAGGCGACGACGCGCATGTCACGGTCGTGAGCCGCCTGGATGGCCTGCACCACATTGGCGGAGTTGCCGCTGGTGGAGATGGCCAGCAGGATGTCGCCGGGCTGACCCAGGGCGCGGATCTGCTTGGAGAACACCTCGTTGTAGCTGTAGTCGTTGGCGATGGACGTCAGCGTGGAGGTGTCGGTGGTCAGCGCGATGGCCGGCAGACTCGGGCGCTCACGCTCGAAGCGGTTGAGCAGCTCGGAGGAGAAATGCTGGCTGTCGCCGGCGCTGCCGCCGTTGCCGCAGGCCAGGATCTTGCCGTCATTGACCAGGCTCTGGACCATCATCTGGCTGGCCGCTTCGATGAAGGGCGGCAGCACTTCGCTGGCGTAGGTCTTGGTGTCAATGCTGGCGTTGAAGTGGCCGAGAATACGCGATTGGAAATCCATGATGGCTCTTGGTCGTTGGCTTCAGAACGCTTCGAAGGCGTGGCGAATCCAGTGAATGGAACGAGGGGAGGTCCCCTCCACGCCTACCACGTCGAAGCGGCAGGAACATGATAGCCCGTGCTGGGCCAGATAAAAACGCGCGGCAGTGATCAGCCGGCGTTGCTTGGTATGGGTCACGCTTTCCAGCGCGCTGCCGAAGCGGGAGTTGGCCCGGTAGCGCACCTCGATGAAGACCAGGGTCTCGGCGTCACGCATGATCAGGTCGATCTCGCCGCCCTTGGCATGCTGGTTGCGCGTGACGGGTGTCAGGCCACGCGCTGCCAGCCATTGTTCTACCTCCGCCTCGATGACGGCGCCGCGCGCTCGGGCGCGACGCTGGGGAGGCGGGTGCGCCTTGCCTGAGGGCGAGTCGGCGCGTGTCATGTCAGGGCGTGTAGGCTTCGACGGTGCGGCTGTTGGCGCCTTTCAGTGGCGGACGCGGTACGCCACCTCTGAATTCAGCCCAGGGCAGCGTGCGCTCGATGCGGCCATCGTGGCGCGGGAAGAGGCTGCCGGTGGCGCCGAAGAGTTCGCCGCCCGCACCGGCCAGCATCAGCGGTACGCGCTGGGCCAGACGATAGGCATCGACCCCCATGGCGTTGAGCTTGAGCATGCGCGGTGAAGCATCGGACAGGGCGCGGTAGGTGTCGACTTCCGGCAGGGACGCCTTGCCGCCGGAGGAGGCCTCCGGCACTTCCCAGGGTATGTCCACGAAGTCGACGCCATTGAGGTCGCCATCCTGATCGGGCTGCGGTGCGCCGTCATAGAGATGGGAGGTGCCGTAGATCGGCAGGTCGCCCGCGTAGTAGAAGTCCAGCATCGGCGGCACCTGACGCGCATAGCTCGGCAGCGCCAGCAGGAAGATCATGTCGATGTTGCCGGAGTGCGCGCGGCCGTATTTGCTGCCGGATTTCTTGGCTGACTTCATGCGCGCCTGGTCCTGGCTCGAGACCGACAGCAGGTCCTTGACGGCTGAGCTGACGGCGCCCTTGGGGTTGTAGCGCTCGACGGAGACGATGTCGCCGCCTTCCTGCTCGAAGCGGTCACGGAAGGCGCTGTAGACGCGCTGGCCCCAGGCATTGTTGGGCACCAGCGCAGCGGCGCCACGATGGCCATCAAGCGCGGCGCGCATGGCGACCTGGCGGGCTTCGTCCTCGGCGGACAGGCCGTACTGGAACAGGTTGTCGGCACGGTTGCTGTCATGGGTGCCGTAGTTGAGGGCCAGTGTCGGCAGCGGCAGGCTGTTCTGGGTTTCGAGCTGACTGACCAGCTTCTTGTCCAGCGGGCCGAGCACGACCTGGGCGCCATCCATGGTGGCACGGGCATACAGGGTCTTGAGGTCCGCGCTCGAGGTGTCATAGAAGCTCAGCTGCGGGGTGGCCTCGGCATTGTCGATGGCGCTGCGATGGCGCGCCTCGATGCCTTCACGGATGGCCTGGGCGATCCGCTTGAGCGAGCCGGACTCGGGCAGGAAGACGGCAATCTTGCGCACTTCCTGGCCGGAGAGCTCGCGCAGGTCGAGTATGCCCTGCGGCATCTGGCGTGCGGCGGGGTGCTGCGGGTTGGCGTCCGACCAGTCGTTGATGGCGGAGAACATCTGGTCGATGTTGCCGCCGAAGCGACGCTGCAGGCGCAGCAGGTCCGTCCAGCCACTGGCGGTGGGGCTGGCACTGGCCAGCTCATTGAGCTGACTGGGCGAGAGGCGCGTGAGCTGCTCCCACAGGGTATCGTTGATGCTCAGGTCATCGCTGTCGGCCTGCAGGGCGATCAGGGTCTGGGCGCTGGCCAGGGGCTCGCCGACCATGCCGAGCGCCAGGCCGCGACGCTTGCGCAGTGTGCGCTGGTCATCGCTGGACATCTGGATGTTGTCCTCGAGTACCGAGGTGGCCAGGATCGTGTTCCAGCCGTCCTGCTGCTCAAGCGCGATACGCGACAGCAGCAGGGCCCATTGCACGCGTTCCTGCGGCTCGAGGCTTGCCGGATCGATGTCGGATGCGATGGTGATCGCCTGCGCGTTGTCGCCGCTGCGTGCTAGGATGTCCGCAGCTTGCAGGCGCGTACTGGCCGCTTGCTGACCCTGTTGCTGCTCGGCCTGAGCGAGCAGGGCATCGGCCCCGGGGCCGATGGAAAGCGGTGACTGTCCGGCACACCCTGCCAGCAGCAGGGCGGAGGCGGCGAGGCCCGCCAGCGTGCGCAGGCCGGAACGTGAACGGCGCGCGGCCTCCTGCCGGATGGCTGACGAAGTGCCCAGCGTATTGGCTGATGCACGATTCCATGTCTGGCGCATGTACGACGGTCCCTTGGCTGATGGGCGATGTGGTCAGGACTGCATCGCCGCCTACTGTGATGAAGGGTGAAAGGCATCATGGCACTCGGTCGATCAGGGCCACGCATGCAGCGTCCTTCGGATGAAATGTCCCAAGGCAATCTGCCTGTGTCTGACGACCATTTCTACCATTGAGTTCAACGAGTCGAAGCATTGAATGTCCGAGTCTTCTGAAGGCGTATTGTACGTGGTCGCCACGCCGATTGGTAACCTCGATGATCTCAGTCCCCGCGCCGCGCGGGTGCTGGGAGAAGTGGACCTGATCGCAGCGGAGGATACCCGCCACAGCGCGCGGTTGCTGCGTCACCTGGGCCTGGAAGTGCCCATGATGTCCCTGCACGATCACAACGAACGTGGTCGTGTCGACCAGCTGTGTCAGGCGCTGGAGGCAGGCCGACGCGTCGCGCTGGTCTCCGATGCCGGCACGCCGCTGATCTCCGATCCCGGCTTCATCGTCGTGCGCGCCCTGCGCGAGCGTGGCTTCAAGGTAGTGCCGCTGCCGGGGCCGTGCGCGTTGATCACCGCCCTCAGCGCGGCGGGTCTGCCGACGGATCGCTTCACCTTCGAAGGCTTTCTGGCCCACAAGGGCGGCCCGCGTCAGGCACGCCTTGCCGCGCTGCGCGACGATAGCGCCACCCATGTGCTGTATGAATCTCCGCACCGCATCCAGGCGCTGCTCGGCGATATCCGCGAGGTGCTGGGCGAGCGCCGGGTCGTGCTGGCCCGTGAGCTGACCAAGACCTTCGAGACCTTCCTTGATGGCACGGCGGCCGAGCTGCTGGCGCAGATGGACGCTGACAGTGATCAGACCCGCGGTGAATTCGTGGTCATGATCGAAGGCGCGCCGGCACGTGACGGCGACGAGGCGGTCAGTGTCGAAGGCGACGCCCTGTTGCAGGTGCTGTTCGAGGAGGGCGTGGGCGTCAAGCAGATGGCCGCCATCGCCACACGTCTGGTAGGCGGGCGCAAGAAAGCCTGGTATGCCAAGGCGCAAGCCATGAAGGACGCGGCAGAGGAATAAGCAAACCTCTGTCACGCCAGACTTTTTTGCCGCTGCCATTGTTCGGCCTGCGCGGGCTTCGTCTTGTGAAAGGCCCATGACACTGGTAGTCTTGCGCGCTTGGGAGACGGCCAGACAGTCGCCGCCAGCGCAAGCTGGGGGAGGAAAGTCCGGGCTCCATAGGGCAAGGTGCCAGATAACGTCTGGGCGGCGCGAGCCGACGGCAAGTGCAGCAGAGAGAAGACCGCCTACGTCAGCTTCGGCTGACCGGTAAGGGTGAAAGGGTGCGGTAAGAGCGCACCGCGCGGCTGGTAACAGTTCGCGGCGAGGTAAACCCCACCTGGAGCAAGACCAAATAGGCCCCCTATGCTGCTGCCCGCAGTGGGGGCGGGTTGGTTGCTTGAGCCCTGAAGTGATTCAGGGCCTAGATGAATGACTGTCCACGACAAGACCCGGCTTATCGGCCATCTCCCGCCTTATAACGTCAGTGTGCTGCCAGCCTTCGCGATGCGAGCGATGGCAGCACACCTTGAATTCGCATGACCGGCGCCGTCCGCTGCGTGTTTCGTGAATGACCATTGCAGTTGGATGGCAACGAACACGCTGCCGTGACAGGCGCCGGTTGTCGGTTATGGCACTTGAATTCGTGCTTCAGCCGCTTGCCTGCTGCACGCAGGCGCTGTTTCCGCTCTTATGCTGTCGGTGTCCTTTGCCACCGGCTTTCACTGCTCGCATCGCGTGCCAAGGTCCAGAGTTTCGTCATGTCCAAGCCCAGCGCTCCTTCCGTTACCGAGTCTGCCGATACCGAGTCCGTCGAAGTGGCTGATCGCTTCGCGCATGTCAGTGTCATGCTCGATGGCGCGGTCGATGGCCTGATTCAGGACACGGCCGGCGTCTACTTCGACGGCACCTTCGGTCGCGGTGGCCATTCGCGTCTGATCCTGTCGCGTCTGGCGCCCGAGGGGCGTCTGATCGCCTGTGATCGTGACCCCCAGGCGCTGGCGGAAGCCGCGACCATCGAGGACGAGCGCTTCAGTATCCATGCCGGTGAATTCGCGCGTCTTGGCGAATATGCCGAGCGTGAGGGCGTGCAGGGTCAGCTGGATGGCATCCTGCTCGACATCGGCGTGTCATCTCCGCAGCTGGATGATGCCGAGCGTGGCTTCAGCTTCATGAATGATGGCCCGCTGGACATGCGCATGGACCCCACCAGTGGCGAGAGCGCCGCCGAGTGGCTGTCGCGTGCCAGTGCCGAGGACATGGCCTGGGTCTTCAAGACCTATGGTGAGGAGCGTTATGCCAAGCGTCTGGCACGCGCCGTGGTGGAGCGTCGCGCCGAGCGACCCATCACGCGCACCGGCGACTTCGCCAGCCTGATCAAGGATGCCCACCCCAACTGGGAGAAGCACAAGCACCCGGCGACGCGTGTCTTCCAGGCGATCCGCATCCACATCAATGGTGAGCTGGATGAGCTGACCCGCGCGCTGGATGCCGGTCTCGAGGCGCTCAAGCCCGGCGGTCGTCTGGTCGTGATCAGCTTCCACTCGCTGGAAGACCGCATCGTCAAGCGCTTCATGCGTGACAAGGCGCGGGGGGATCAGGCGCCGCGTGGCATGCCGATCCGTGAAGACCAGCTCAACAAGCGTCTCAAGCTGGTGGGCAAGGCGCAGAAGGCCTCGCAAAGCGAAGTCGATGCCAATGTCCGTTCGCGCAGTGCCGTGATGCGCATTGCCGAAAAGCTCAAATAGCGTCAGTGCTCCCTCTGGGGAATCGTGCCTCTTTCTGCGCCTGCCTACCGGCAGGCGCGCGCGCAAGTGGGCTGTGGTGAAAGGACGACACAAGTGTTGCCGTGCTGCAACTCTTAGCGGCTAACGCCACTTGCTGACATAATGCGCCGGGCGCTTCAAACAAGTGAGCGAACATCGCGCCTGCACGTTGGCAGTCTGCAAGGATATTCGTGATGCGGGGCATCACGTTCAGAGTGATTAGGGAGTCGGCATGGCGGGGCGGAGACAGGATGGCTGGACGGGTAACTGGCCGATCAAGGTGCAGATGCGTTGGCGTCACCTGTGTTTCGCGGTGCTGATGCTCAGTCTGCTCGGCTCTGCCGCTGCTGTCGTGATCAGCTCCCACCTCTCGCGCGGCCAATATGCCCAGCTGCAGAAGCTGGAAGCGGCGCGCGATGATGCGCGTGCACGTTGGGGCCGCCTGCTGCTGGAAGAAAGCGCCTGGTCGGCGCCGGCGCGTATCGAAAGCATCAGCATCGAGCGACTCGAGATGCGCGTCCCGGATGTCCACGATGTCGAGGTCATTCGCTGATGGCCACGCGTCGCCCGCCTTCGTCTCGCCCGCGCAACCCGCGCAAAGCCGCCGGCGCTGAGACGCCCGCTCACACCAAGGCCGCAAGCGGTGCCCGCAAGAGCGCGCGCGCAGCCATGGGGCCAGCCCGCTATCGCATCATGCTCTTCATCGTGTTGGCCGGGCTTGTCGCTCTGGTCGGCCGCATCGGCTATCTCCAGCTCTTCGATCAGCAGTTCCTGCAGGATCAGGGCGACGCACGCACCCTGCGTGTCGACAGCATCAATGCTCACCGCGGCATGATCACCGACCGCACCGGTGAGCCGCTGGCGATCTCCACGCCGGTCATCACCCTGTGGGCCGACCCGCGCAAGGTGCCCGACGACCCCGTGCGGCTGTCATTGCTGGCGCGCGCGCTGGGGCAGAAGCCGGATGACCTGATCGCACGCGTCCGCCGCTATCGTGATGCCGGCAAGGGCTTCATGTACATCAAGCGCCAGATGACCCCGCCGCAGGCCCAGCCTGCCATTGACCTCGATATTCCGGGCGTCAGCCACAAGCAGGAATACAAGCGCTATTACCCCTCCGGAGAAGTCTCCGCCCAGTTGATCGGCGTGACCAACGTCGATGACAAGGGCCAGGAGGGGCTCGAGCTTGCCTACAATTCCTACCTTTCCGGTACGCCGGGCAAGCGACGTGTGCTCAAGGACCGCAAGGGGCGCCTGGTGCGTGACCTGCATCTGATCAGCGAAGCCAAGCCCGGTGGCGACCTGACACTCTCCATCGACCTGCGTCTGCAATACATGGCCTACCGTGAGCTCAAGGCGGCCGTGGCGGAGCACCGCGCAGATGGCGGCACCCTGGTGATGATGGATGCGCGCACCGGCGAAGTGCTGGCGATGGTCAATCAGAAGTCCTATAACCCGAACAACCGTGCCGGGCTTGATCCCGCCGGGCTGCGTAACCGCGCGATCACCGATGCCTTCGAGCCCGGCTCGGTGATGAAGCCGCTGTCGATGAGCGCCGGCCTTGCCTCCAGCAAGTATCAGCCGGACTCGGTGATCGATACCACGCCGGGTTACATGCGGGTCGATCAGTTCACCATTCGTGACTTCCGCAACTACGGCAAGCTCGACATGGCGGGCATTCTCTATCACTCCTCGAATATCGGCATGAGCCGCATGGCGCTGAGTCTCGAGGATGATGCGGTGTGGAATCGCTACTATGAGCTGGGCCTCGGTCAGGCGCCGGGCACCGGCTTCCCGGGCGAGACGACCGGCGTGCTGCCGCCGCCGACCAACTGGTCGCGCAGCAAGCGGGCCTCCATCTCCTACGGTTACGGTATCAGCGTCTCGGCGCTGCAACTGGCCAGCGCCTACACCGCGCTCGCCAACGACGGCCGTCGTGTGCCGCCGTCGCTGCTCAAGGTCAAGACGCCGCCGGTCGGTGACCAGGTGATCTCATCGGACAACGCGCACGCCTTGCTCGGCATGATGGAGAAGATCGTGCAGCCCAACGGGCCTGCCAAGCGGGCGGTGGTCGAAGGCTATCGCATCGCCGGCAAGACCGGCACCGTACGCAAGGTGACGGCCGGTGGTTATCAGAAGACCGCCTATCGTTCGTTGTTCGCGGGTGTGGCACCGGTGTCTGATCCGCGTATCGTGACCGTGGTGATGATCGAGAACCCCAAAGGGGAAGAATATTACGGCGGTCTGGTGGCGGCGCCCGTGTTCGGGCGCGTGGTGGGCAAGGCATTGCGCCTGCTGGATGTGCCGCCGGACAGCAAGGTCGGTGAGTAACGCTTTTCATGTGGCACGGTCGTCGGCCTCGGGCGGGCGACTGCGTCTTTTTTCTCATGTAGTGAATACGTTCCGGGACATCGGGAACAAGGAAGGTCTTCCGACATGACTTCACCGCACGATTCCAGGCGCCTGGGCGAGTTTCTGGCGCGCCCGTTGGCCACGGCGACAGACATGCTGGCAGCGTTGCTGGCGCTGTGGCCAGGCGCCCTCAATGACGATTGCCGTGCACGGCTTGCCGCGCGCGATGACTGGCACCTGACGATCGACAGTCGCAGTGCCGCGCAGGGCTCCCTCTTCATCGCCATCCCCGGCATCGCCAGCGATGGCCGCGACTATATCGCCGCGGCGCTTGAGGGCGGTGCCGAGCTGGTGCTGGCCGAAAGACCCGCAGGCGGGGATGCACGTCTCGCGCTGCATTCAGACGATGCCAGAGTCGTCTGGCTCGAGAATCTGGGCGAGCAGCTCGGTGAGCTGGGTCGCCAGGCCTTCAGTGTGCCCGAGTCGCTGACGCTGGTCGGGGTCACGGGCACCAATGGCAAGTCTTCCGTCACCCATTACATCGCCGAGCTGGCCGAAGCGATGGGCACGCCCGCCGGCATGATCGGCACGCTCGGCATCGGGCGTCCCGGCGCGCTGGTCGCGGGCGAGCGCACCACGCCCGACGCCTTGGCCGTGCAGGCGGCGCTCAAGGGCCTGAGCCTGGCCGGTGCCGAGCTGATCGCGATGGAAGTCTCTTCGCATGCGCTGGATCAGGGGCGCGTCAATGGCTGTCGCTTCACCGTCGCGGGCTATACCAATCTTTCGCGAGACCACCTCGACTACCACGGCAGCATGGCGGCCTATGCGGCGGCCAAGGCGAAGCTGTTCAAGCGTCCCGAACTCAAGCTTGCGGTGCTCAATGCCGACGATGCGCTGGCGCGTCTGATGCTGGCCGGCATGCAGCGCGGCGTGCGCGTGCTGGCAATGGGGCGTGATGATGTCGCGACCCTGCGCGTGCTGGATGTCTTCCCCGAGCCGCTGGGCCAGGTTGCCGTGATCGCGACGCCGGATGGCGAGCGTGAGCTGGGCCTCAATCTGATGGGGCGCTTCAATCTCGACAACGCCTTGCTGGCAATGCTGATCCTGCATGGCCTCGACTATTCGTTCGAGGGGCTGTTTGCCGCCGCGCCGCGTCTGACGCCGGTGCCGGGCCGCATGCAGCGCCTGAGTCGTGATGGCGCGCCGGTGGTGGTGGTCGACTACGCCCACACGCCGGAGGCCGTCGAGACGGCACTGACCGCGCTGCGTGCCCACCTGCCGGCGCGGGATGATGCGCGCCTATGGTGTGTACTCGGCTGTGGTGGCGATCGCGACAGCGGCAAGCGCCCGCTGATGGCCACGGCCGCCGAACAGGGCGCCGATCGTGTCGTGATCACCGATGACAATCCGCGCACCGAGGATGCCGCTGCCATCCGTCAGCAGATGATGACCGGCATCCATGCCCGCGAGCGCGTACTGGATATCGCCGAGCGTGGCGAAGCCATTGCCCAGGTCATCCGTGATGCCGGCGAGCATGATGTCATCCTGATTGCCGGCAAGGGGCACGAGGACTATCAGGAAATCGACGGTCAGCGACTGCCGTTTTCCGATGTAGCCCATGCGGTCGCGGCGCTGGAGCGTCGTGAGCTCTCGATGCTGGAAGGTCAGGAGCGTGACGCATGAGTGCGCCTGAACAGCCCGTCGGTCTGAGCACCTTCGAGGAAGTGGCCGCGGTGCTCGGGGCGCAGTTGCCACAGGCATTGCGCGATCAAGCGCTGGGCGCCATCGAGACGGACACCCGCAAGCTTGGCGAGCAGGCCGCACCGCTGTTCGTGGCGCTGAAGGGTGAGCGCTTCGATGCCCATGACTTCCTCGCCCAGGCTCGTGCCAATGGCGCCGTCGCGGCGCTGGTCGAGCGGGCAGTGGATGATCCGCTGCCGCAGATCGTCGTTGCGGATACCCGGCTGGCCTTCGGGCTGCTGGCGGCAGCGCGTCGTCGTGCCTGGGGGAGGCCGCTGATCGCGGTGACCGGCAACAGCGGCAAGACCAGCGTCAAGGGCCTGGTGCATGCCATCCTTGTGCGGGATGCCGCGCGTTTCGAGGCCGAAAGCCTCGCCAATCACGGCAACCTCAACAACGATTTCGGCCTGCCGATGACGTTGCTGCGCTTGAGCAACGCCCACCAGCACGGTGTGGTCGAGCTGGGCGCCAATCATCTCGGCGAGATCGCCTGGACGACGGCCCTGGCGCGCCCGCAAGTGGCGGTGATCACCAATGTCACCGGCGCCCATGTCGGCGAATTCGGCGGCATGGGGCAGATCGCCCAGGCCAAGGGCGAGATTCTGGCGGGCTTGAGCCCGTTGGGAGGGCGACGTCCGGTCGCGGTGCTCAACCGTGATGACGCCTACTTCTCGCTATGGCAGGCGCTGGCCGCAACCGGCCAGGCGGTCGATGTCATCGACTTCAGCGTTGCGGATGGCGTTGTGGATGCCAGCGTGGATAGCGGTGATCGCCCGGCACGCCTGCAGGCGCGTGAGCTAGGCGCGGATGAGCTCGGGCGTTATGCTTTCGAACTGACGTTTGATGGCCGCTCGCTCGGTCGTGTCCAGCTGGCGTTGCTGGGGCGTCACAACGTGGCCAATGCGCTGGCGGCTGCCGCGGCGTGCCTGGCACTGGGCATCGACAGTGATCTGGTGATCGCCGGGCTCGAGAGCGCCGAGAGCGTGCCCGGCAGGCTGGGCGTCGTGGCAGGCATCAACGGTTCGCGTCTACTGGATGACAGCTACAACGCCAACCCCGGTGCCATGCTGGCGGCGCTGGATCTGCTGGCGACACTGCCTGCGCCGCGCTGGTGCCTGATGGGCGCCATGGGCGAACTCGGAGCAGACGCCGAACGTCTGCATGCCGAGGTGGGCGACCACGCCCGCAAGCTGGGCATAGATTTCATTGCCACCTGCGGCGAGGGCGCTCAGGCGACTGCCGAGGCCTTCGGGGCCGGTGGCAAGCACTTTATCGAGCGGGCAGAGCTGGAAGCTTACGCCCGTAACCATCTACCCACCGGGGCCAGTGTTCTGGTCAAGGGGTCTCGCAGCGCTGGCATGGAGAATGTCGTTGCCGCGCTCAAGGTCGACGCATCAAGGTGAATGTGAGTCATGCTGCTGCTGCTTGCTGAGTTTCTGGCCCAATTCAATGGCGCCTTTACGGTTTTCAATTATCTGACCCTGCGCGTGGTATTGGCCACGTTGACGGCACTGTTGCTGTGTCTGTGGCTGGGCCCCTGGGTCATACGCAAGCTCGTCGATGGCCAGATCGGCCAGGCCGTGCGCGACGATGGCCCCAAGTCTCACCTTTCCAAGGCCGGCACCCCGACCATGGGCGGCGTGATGATCCTGCTGTCGATGGCCGTCTCCACCCTGCTGTGGGGCGACCTGACCAACCTGTATGTCTGGGTGGTGCTGGCCGTCACGCTGGGCTTCGGCGCCGTCGGCTGGGTCGATGACTACCGCAAGGTGGTGGAGAAGAATCCGCGTGGCCTGCCGGCACGCTGGAAGTACTTCTGGCAGTCGGTGGTGGGCATCGGCGCCGCCGTGGTGCTGTACCTGACGGCGAGCACGCCGGCCGAGACGGGCCTGCTGGTGCCGTTCTTCAAGGACGTCGTCATTCCGCTGGGCGTGTTCTACATGGTGCTGACCTACTTCGTGATCGTCGGCAGCTCCAATGCGGTCAACCTGACCGATGGCCTCGATGGTCTGGCGATCATGCCGACCGTGCTGGTCGCCATGGGCCTGGCCATCTTCGCCTACGCCTCTGGCAACCTGAAGTTCGCCGAGTATCTGCACATTCCGTTCATCGCCGGTTCCGGCGAGCTGGCCGTGTTCTGCGCCACCATCGCGGGTGCCGGCCTCGGTTTCCTGTGGTTCAACACCTATCCCGCCCAGGTCTTCATGGGCGATGTGGGCGCGCTGGCACTCGGCGCGGCACTGGGGGTCGTGGCTGTCATCGTGCGTCAGGAAATCGTGCTGTTCATCATGGGTGGCGTCTTCGTGATGGAAACCGTCTCGGTGATCCTGCAGGTCGGCTCCTACAAGCTGACCGGGCGCCGCATCTTCCGCATGGCGCCGCTGCATCACCACT
This sequence comes from Cobetia sp., assembly GCF_983723665.1. Taxonomy (NCBI): domain Bacteria; kingdom Pseudomonadati; phylum Pseudomonadota; class Gammaproteobacteria; order Oceanospirillales; family Halomonadaceae; genus Cobetia; species Cobetia sp. The sequence goes on from NZ_CFDJES010000032.1 coordinate 15,168, forward strand.
TCGAGCTGAAAGGCTGGCCGGAGCCGCGCGTCATCGTGCGCTTCTGGATCATCACCGTCGTGCTGGTGCTGCTTGGCCTGGCCACACTCAAGGTTCGCTGAGGACGCATTCGCGATGACCCTCTCTGTCACCTCTCAAGCACCGGCCTCGCCGGTGCCTGCCAAAGGACCGACCCTGGTGGTCGGTCTTGGTGTCTCCGGACAGGCGATCGCTCGCCATCTGAGTGATCGCGGCATCGACTTTGCCGTCGCCGATACCCGTAGCGCACCGCCGGGCCTCGAGAGCCTGCGCGAGCATGCGCCGCAGGCCGAGGTCCATCTTGGCCCACTGGAATCGCTGGATCTGTCACGCTTCGGCGAGGTGGTGCTCAGTCCGGGCATCGACCCGCGTCAGGCGGTGTTCGATGGGGTCCGCGAGCGGCTGGTCGGCGAGATCGCACTCTTCGTGCGTGCGCTGGACGAGCGCCAGGCCCGCGACGCGCAGGGCAAGCGGCCCACGCTGGTCGCGATCACCGGCTCGAACGCCAAGTCCACCGTGACCACGCTGATCGCGCAGATGGCCGCGCGTGCCGGCCGTGACGTGGCGGTCGGCGGCAATCTGGGCACTGCCGCGCTGACATTGTTGCGTGAGCAGCCTGATGCCGAACTCTACGTGCTGGAGCTGTCTTCCTTCCAGCTCGAGACCACACCTGAGCTCAAGGCCGATGTCGCCTGCTTCCTGAATCTCTCCGAAGATCACCTTGATCGCCACGATGGCATGCGCGGCTATCAGGCCGCCAAGCGCGGCATCTTCCGCGGCGCAGGCCTTGCGGTCGTCAATGCCGATGACGCCTGGAGCTGGCCGGCCGAGGATGATGCGGTGGCGCGAGTCAGTTTCAGCGTGCAGCTCGGTGAGTCAGCTGATGAGTCGACCGATGAGGCTGCCAGGCAGGCGCAATGGCGCCTGGCGGAGCAGGGCGGCACGCTGTCGCTGTGTCATGTCGAGTCTGGCCAGCTGTGCAGCGTGATGCCTGCTGCGGACGTGCGACTGGCCGGTCGCCACAACCAGGCCAATGCGCTGGCGGCACTCGCGATGGGCACCGCGATCGGCCTCGACGAGACGGCGATGGTCGCCGAGCTAGCAAGCTTCGCGGGCTTGCCGCATCGCGGCGAGCTGATCGCCGAGGTGGCGGGCGTGCGCTGGATCAATGATTCCAAGGGCACCAATGTCGGGGCGACGCTGGCGGCGATTGCCGGTCTCGGCCCGACGCTCGAGGGCAAGCTGATATTGCTGGCCGGTGGCCAGGGCAAGGGCGCGGATTTCACGCCGCTGGCGGCGCCACTGGCCCGTTACGCCCGTGAGGCGGTGGTGTTCGGTCAGGATGCGCCGCTATTGACGCAAGCCCTGGCCGATGACGTTACCGTGACGCCAGTCATGACGCTGTTGGAGGCCATGCGTCATGCTCGACAGATCGCTCAGGCGGGGGACTGCGTACTGCTGTCACCGGCCTGCGCCAGTCTCGATCAGTTCCCCAATTACATGGCGCGCGGCGACGCGTTCCGTGACTGGGTCACGCAGCACATCATGCCCGGTGCTGACTGCAATTCTGGCCCTGGCGGCAGCGACAAGGAAGCCTGCGATGCGTAACAAGGCTCGGCGAGTCCATGACACCCTGACGGCAGAGCGTCAGCCCGTCGACGGCTGGCTGCTGTTCTGCGCGCTGGCGATCCTGTGTATCGGCTGGGTGATGGTGACGTCTGCCTCCAGTGAGATCTCGAGCGAGCGCTTCGATGGCAATGCCTTCTATTACAGCATGCGCCACGGCATCTTCATCGTGATCGGCCTGGTGGCCGCGATCTGTACGCTGCGCGTGCCGATGTCCGCCTGGCAGCAGCGCAGCTTCGCGATGCTGATGCTGGGCTTCGTGCTGCTGGTGGTCGTGTTGGTGGTCGGGCGCGAGATCAACGGCGCCAAGCGCTGGATACCGCTGCCATTGGTCGGCGGGGTGCAGGCCTCCGAGATCGCCAAGCTGTGTCTGATGATCTGGCTGGCCGGCTATCTGGACCGCCGCCTCGACAAGGTGCGCGCCAGCGTCGTCAACGGCCTCATTCTGCCCTGCGTTCCCTTGTTGCTGATGATCGTGCTGCTGGCGCTGGAGCCTGACTTTGGCTCCATCGTGGTCATGGGCGGTGCCGTGATGGGCATGCTGCTGATGGCGGGCGTCGCCTGGTGGGGCTTCATCGTCTTGCTGGGCCTGGCCGGCGGTGGTGGTTGGCTGTTGGCGATCGCCGAACCCTATCGCTGGGAGCGTCTGACCACCTATACCGACCCGTGGGCCAACATGTATGACAGTGGCTATCAGCTGACCCAGGCGCTGATCGCCTTCGGTCGTGGCCACCTCAGCGGCATGGGGCTGGGCAACAGCGTGCAGAAGCTGTTCTATCTGCCGGAAGCGCATACCGATTTCGTGTTCGCCGTGCTGGCCGAGGAGCTGGGCTTGATCGGGGCGACGGCCGTGGTGGCGCTGTTCGGACTGCTGATCTACCGCGCCTTCAAGATCGGTCGCCGCGCTGAACTCGCCGGCTTGCCGTTCAGCGCCTACCTCGGCTACGGTATCGCCCTCGTGCTGGGGGCGCAGGCCTTCATCAACATCGGTGTGGCCAGCGGACTGCTGCCCACCAAGGGGCTGACCCTGCCCCTGATGAGTTATGGCGGTTCCAGCCTGATCGTCAGTTGCGTGCAGATCGCGATACTGCTGCGTATCGATGCCGAGACTCGCAAGCTGACCCGCACACCGACAGGAAATGCCGCCGCGCCCCGGCGCAAGGCCAAGAAGCCGACCGAGACACCGCAAGGAGCACAGGCATGACGTCATCTTCTTCTACCATCGCTCCCGAGGGGGCGGTCGACTCGGTAGACACTGTCTCCAAAGGCGTCGTGCTGATGATGGCCGGCGGCACGGGAGGGCATGTGATCCCGGCGCTGTCGCTGGCGCGTGCCCTCGCGGCGGCCGGTCACGAGATTCATTGGCTGGGCAGCCCGCGTGGCATCGAGAATCGCCTGGTGCCTGACGCCGGCTACCCGCTGCATCGGGTCGAGGTCGCGGGCCTGCGCGGCAAGGGTCTGGCGGGTTATGCGGCGATCCCGTTTCGTCTCGCGCGCGCCGTCCTGCAGGCACGGCGCGTGATTCGTGAGCTCAAACCGGTGCTAGTGGTGGGCCTCGGTGGCTTCGCCAGTGGTCCGGGCGGGCTCGCGGCGCGCCTTGAAGGCATTCCGCTGATCATTCACGAGCAGAACGCCATCGCGGGCCTGACCAACAAGGTGCTGGCGCGGATGGCGACGCGTGTCTACGCCGCCTTCCCGGGCGCCTTCCCGCCCGCCCTCGGAGCACAGGTGGTGGGCAATCCGGTGCGCGATGAGATCGCCGATGTCGGTGCCGCCGGGCATGCGTCCGAGTCTGCTGTCGAGACGGCAGGCGAGGCGCGTGCGTTGCATCTGCTGGTGATGGGCGGCTCGCTGGGCGCTCAGGCGCTCAACGAGACGCTCGCGCCGGCGCTGGCCCTGCTGCCGGAAGCCTCGCGCCCCGTGGTGCGCCATCAGGCCGGACGTGACAAGCAGGAGGCGACCCTTGCCGCCTATCAGGTAGCCGGCGTCACGGCTGAGGTCAGCGAGTTCATCGGTGACATGGCCGAGGCCTACGCCTGGGCAGACCTCGTGGTCTGTCGCGCCGGCGCGCTGACCGTGGCCGAGCTGGCTGCGGCAGGTCGCCCTGCGGTACTGGTGCCGTTCCCCCACGCCGTGGATGATCATCAGACCGTCAATGCCGCGGTATTGGTCAAGGCGGATGCCGCGCGCCTGATTCCCCAGAATACGTTGACTGCCGAGCGCCTCGCCGAGACGCTGGCAGAATTGCTCGACCCCAAGATACTCACTGGCATGGCCGCTCGCGCCCGCAATAGTGCGGAACTCGATGCGGTAGCGACCATGCTGGCAGGCTGCATGGAGACTCGCCTTGAACGCTAGCAATTCTGATCGCGGTGCAGGTATGCGCCGCATCCGTCGTATCCACTTCGTCGGCATCGGCGGTGTGGGCATGTGTGGTATCGCCGAAGTACTGGGCAACATGGGCTATGAGGTCAGCGGCAGTGACCTCAAGGAATCCGCCGTCACGGCGCATCTGCGTGAGTGCGGCGTGCGTGTCGCCATCGGTCATGCGGCCATCAATGCCGAAGGCGCGGATGTGGTCGTGGTCTCGACCGCGGTGGACACCACCAACCCGGAAGTGGCCTGGGCGCGGGAGCATCGCATCCCCGTCGTGCGTCGCGCGGAGATGCTCGCCGAGCTGATGCGCTTCCGCCAGGGCATCGCGATTGCCGGCACCCACGGCAAGACCACCACCACCAGCCTGACCGCGACCCTGCTCGCGGAAGGTGGCATGGACCCGACCTTCGTCATCGGCGGCAAGCTGACCAGCGCGGGCACCAATGCCCGTCTGGGCGAGGGTGAGTATCTGGTCGCCGAGGCGGACGAGTCCGATGCCTCCTTCCTGCATCTGCAGCCGTTGATCTCGGTGGTGACCAACGTCGATGCCGATCACATGGCCACCTATGAGGGCGACTTCAATCGCCTCAAGGACACCTTCATCGAATTCCTGCACAACCTGCCGTTCTACGGTCTGGCGGTGCTGTGTATCGATGATGCCAACGTGCGTGAGCTGCTGCCGCGTGTTCAGCGTCAGTTCGTGACCTACGGCTTCAGCGACGATGCCGATTACCGCATCAGCGATTTCCGCCAGGGTGGCGGTCAGCTCAGCTTCACGGCGCTGCGTCCGGAAGGCCATGCACCGCTCGAGATCACTCTGGCGATGCCGGGTGAGCACAATGCGCTCAACGCCCTGGCGGCGATCGCCATCGCCACCGATGTCGGTGTCAGTGATGAGGCCATCGCCCGCGCGCTGGCAGGCTTTGCCGGTGTCGGTCGTCGCTTCCAGGTGCACGGAGAATTCGCGGCACCCAATGGTGAGCAGAGCGTGATGCTGGTGGACGATTATGGCCACCACCCGCGCGAAGTGGAGATGGTGATTCGCGCCGTGCGCGCCGGCTGGCCGCAGCGCCGTCTGGTGATGGCCTACCAGCCGCACCGTTATTCGCGCACCCATGATCTCTATGAAGACTTCGTGCGTGTGCTGTCCGAAGTCGACACCCTGTTGCTGCTGGATGTCTACAGCGCCGGGGAAGCGATGATTCCGGGCGCCGATGGCCGCTCGCTGGCGGGCTCGATCCGTCAGCGCGGTCAGGTGGACCCGCTGTTCGTCGAGCACAAGCGTGCCTTGCCGGACTTGCTCAAGAACGTGCTGCGTCCGGGCGATATCCTGATTACCCAGGGGGCGGGCGATGTCGGTGGCATTGCGCTGGCACTGGCGGGGGCCGACCTCAAGCTTGACGAGGTGACGCTATGACCGTGTCTTCCTCCCCATCCGGGTCGACAGGCGTGAATCCTGAACTGGCCACGCGCTATGGACGTGTCGTGGTGTTGTTCGGTGGCCTGAGCGCCGAGCGCGAGGTGTCGCTCAAGAGCGGTGAGGCGGTGCTGGCGGCCCTGCAGGGCGCAGGTGTCGATGTGCAGGGCTATGACATGGCGCATGGGCTGGCCGGTCTCGAGGCATTGCGTCCCGACCGTGTCTTCATCGCCATGCATGGTCGCGGCGGCGAAGATGGCACCTTGCAGGGTGCGCTGGAATTGCTGGGCATCCCCTACACCGGCAGCGGCGTACTGGCCTCTGCACTGGGCATGGACAAGCTGCGTACCAAGAAGCTCTGGGATATCGAAGGCTTGCCGACGCCACGCTCCTGTCGCCTGGCGGCGGACACGGACTGGCAGTCGGTGCTCGAGACGCTCGGGACGCCGGTGGTGGTCAAGCCGGTGCATGAGGGGTCGACACTCGGCATCCATATCGTCGAGGACGCCCAGGCGCTCCAGGATGCCTGGACGGATGCCAGCCGCTTCGATGCGGTGGTGATGGCCGAGCGTTTCATCAAGGGCCCGGAATACACGGTGTCGGTGTTGGACGGCGAAGTCCTGCCGGCCATTCGCATCGAAGCCGATAGTGGTTTCTACGATTATGATGCCAAATACATCGCCAATACCACGCGTTATCTGCTGCCTTGTGGTCTGAGCGCTGCGCGCGAGGCGGAATTGGCCGAGATCTCGCTCAAGGCATTCAACGTGCTGGGCTGCGAGGGTTGGGGCCGTGTCGATGTGATGGAAGATGCGGACGGCGCCTTCTGGCTGCTGGAAGTCAACACCTCGCCGGGCATGACCGATCACAGCCTGGTGCCGCAGTCCGCGGCGCATGTCGGGCTCGATTTCGCCACCCTGGTGCTGCGCATTCTCGACACGACTCTCGCCGAGCGGGACGCAAACGATGCGTCAGTCGCTCAGCAGAGTGGTCATTGATCGATGGCGGCGCGTAGCACTACCGGCGCAATCTTCGGCCTCGTTCTCGGTCTTGCGCTGCTGGTCGCGGGCGGACAGGCATTGTGGACCTGGCTTGACCGTCCCATTGAGCGAGTCACCATCAAGGGTGACTTCGATCATGTCAGTGCTGCCTACCTTCAGCGTCACATCGCGCCGTTGATTCGTGGCCAGAGCTGGCTCTCCGTCCCATTGGGCGAGGTTCGGCGTCGCGCGTTGGCGATCGATTGGCTGAGTGAGGTCAGCATCTCGCGTCGCTGGCCGGATACACTCGAATTCGAGCTGTTTGAACAGCAGCCGGTGGCCTACTGGAATGATGGCGAATTGCTCAATGTGCGCGGCGATGCCTTCCAGGCGGGCCCGGTCACGCAGCTGGGCAATCTGCCCAATCTGGCGGGGCCCAAGGGCAGTGGATCCGAAGTGCTGGCCGAGCTTGACGCGCTGCAGAGCCAGTTGGGCGGGCTGGGGCTCAATGTCTCCCAGTTGCGATTGGAGCCACGCGGCGCCTGGCGCTTTCAGGTCAATGATTCGGTGTGGGTGATGCTGGGTCGCAATGATCGAGAGGCGCGTCTGGCGCGTTTCATGGCGGCCTGGCAGCGGCGTCTGGGTGATGAGGCGTCGCAGATCCGCTACATTGATCTGCGTTACCCCAACGGAGTGGCAGTGGCGTGGCATGGGGAGACGACGGCACCCGAAGAAGGCAAGGGCAGTTGAGGCAAATGGCGACACTCACTACATGCTTCATTTGCGTGTGAGTATTAGCAAAATGGCGATATCGCCAGTTTCATTTGTCGTCAATCCCGCCTATTCTAGCGGGGATTTGCGCCCCTCGGTATTTTAGGCTGGTATGCCCCAAGTGGCTGCTCCTATACTGGGAAGTCAAATCCCTCTGTACGGGTTAAACGGAACGTAAACCCGTTTTGGGTGGTGCGGCAGACATGTTGTCTGTCAAAGCGCGCAATTATTTTCATGATGAACCAGAATCAAGGAGCTGGCCCGACCTATGGCAGGACATTCCAAATCACAGGATATGGTGGTCGGGCTGGACATCGGAACCTCCAAGGTAGTCGCGATCGTGGGTCAGCCGACCGATGATGGCGGTATCGAAATTGCGGGAATTGGCTCCCACCCTTCACGTGGCATGAAGAAGGGTGTGGTGATCAACATCGAATCGACCGTACAGTCGATTCAGCGCGCAGTGGAGGAGGCTGAGTTGATGGCCGGCTGCGATATCCACTCGGTATATGTGGGCATCGCCGGCAGTCATATCAGTTCGATGAATTCCGATGGTGTCGTGGCGATCAAGGATCGCGAAGTGACGCCGTCTGATATCGAACGCGTGATCGACTCGGCGCGCGCTCGAGCGATTTCTGAAGGTCAGCGCATTCTTCACGTGCTGCCGCAGGAATATGCCATTGACCGTCAGGAAGGTATTCGCGAGCCGTTGGGCATGTCCGGGGTGCGTCTTGAGGCGCGCGTTCACCTGGTCACTGCCGCACTGAATGCCGTGCAGAATATCGAGAAGTGCGTGCGTCGCTGCGGGCTCGAAGTCGACGACATCATTCTCGAGCAGCTCGCCTCGAGTCATGCGGTTCTGACCGAGGATGAGCGTGAATTGGGTGTGTGCATGGTGGATATCGGCGGTGGTACCACGGATATCGCCGTCTTCACCGAAGGTGCCATTCGTCATACGGCTGTGATCCCCATCGCGGGTGATCAGGTCACGAATGACATCGCCATGGCGCTGCGCACACCGACGCAATATGCAGAAGAAATCAAGGTCAAGTATGCCTGTGCTCTGACCCAGCTGGCCTCCAGCGACGAGACGATCAAGGTGCCGAGTGTCGGTGACCGACCGGCACGTGATCTGTCCCGTCAAGCGTTGGCCGAAGTGGTCGAGCCCAGGTATGAGGAACTGTTCACCCTGGTCCGCGATGAATTGCGTCGCAGTGGCTATGAAGATCTCGTGGCTGCGGGCGTGGTTCTGACGGGTGGAACGTCACGCATGGAAGGTGTCGTTGAGCTGGCGGAGGAGATCTTCCACATGCCGGTTCGCATCGCTTGCCCGCAAAATGTGCGTGGACTGGCGGATGTGGTCCGCAATCCGATTTATTCCACGGGTGTGGGTTTGCTACATTATGGGATGAAACAGGAGCGGCACACGCCATCGTCGACGACCGTCGCGGTGCGCAGAGAGGAATCTGCCGCGCGACGCGTTCACGGCCAAGAGCACGACACCTCCACGCTGGAGCGGATCAAGGGCTGGTTCAAGGGAAATTTCTGACAGGGATTACAGAAAGACTGTGATCCAGGAGACAGGGCATATGTTCGAACTGGTAGATAACGCACCCTCCAGCAGCGCGGTCATCAAGGTGATCGGTGTTGGCGGCGGCGGTGGTAACGCCGTCAATCACATGGTCGAGAGCAACATCGAAGGCGTCGAGTTCATCTGCGCCAACACCGATGCTCAGGCGCTCAAGCGCGTGGCCGCCAAGACTGTCCTGCAGCTGGGCAGTGAAATCACCAAGGGGCTTGGCGCTGGCGCCAACCCGGAAGTGGGCCGCCAGGCGGCGATGGAAGACCGTGAGCGTATCGTCGAGCTGCTGCAAGGCGCCGACATGGTCTTCATCACCGCTGGCATGGGGGGTGGTACCGGTACCGGCGGTGCTCCTGTCGTGGCGCAGGTCGCCAAGGAACTGGGTATCCTGACCGTGGCCGTCGTCACGCGTCCGTTCCCGTTCGAAGGGCCGCGTCGTCAGAAGGCGGCAGAGCAGGGCATGAAGGAGCTCTCCGAGCACGTCGACTCCCTGATCACCATCCCCAACGAGAAGCTGCTGTCTGTGCTGGGCAAGAGCGCCAGCCTGCTGAGCGCCTTCAGCGCCGCCAATGACGTGTTGCTGGGTGCCGTGCAGGGGATCGCGGAGCTGATCACCAGCCCGGGCATCATCAACGTCGATTTCGCCGACGTGCGCACTGTCATGTCCGAGATGGGCATGGCGATGATGGGGACCGGTGACGCCATCGGCGAGAACCGTGCTCGTGAAGCCGCCGAGAAGGCCATTCGCAGCCCGCTGCTCGAAGACATCGATCTGCACGGCGCGCGCGGTATCCTGGTCAACATCACGGCAGGCCCGGACCTCTCCATCGGTGAATTCAACGATGTGGGTGCCACCGTGCAGGAGTTCGCTTCTCCGGACGCCACCATCGTGGTCGGGACGTCCATCGACATGGACATGACCGACGAGCTGCGTGTCACTGTCGTGGCGGCGGGTCTCGACGGTCGCGTCGAGAAGCCGGCGGCGCGTGAAACGGCACCGGCCAAGCGTACCGTCGAGAAGCCGGCGGACTACCGCAGCCTGCAGACCCCGACGGTCACCCGTCAGGCCAAGGAAGAGCAGGAAGCGGCAGTCAAGAAGTCGGAGCCGCGCAAGTCGCGTGATATGGATGACTATCTCGATATCCCGGCCTTCCTGCGTCGCCAGGCTGACTGATGCGCACTG
>NZ_CFDJES010000032.1:25220-26542 GCF_983723665.1 Cobetia sp.
CACATTGATTATCGTTTTATGGCAGTGCGAGTGAGAACTGTTTGGTGATTGCGTGTTCATACTCAGCACGAGGCCAGCAGGCGCGCGGGTCAGCCTCAATGGTGCTCGAAAGGCAATGTTGAATTTCCCTAACAGCGGCAGGTGACAATTTGTTGAATTCCTGCATTGCTGTTATCATGAACACTGTTTCCAAATTCAGGCTGACTGGCTATCTCCCTATGATTCGACAAAAAACACTCCAGAATACGATCCGCGCCACAGGCGTTGGTCTGCACTCAGGTGACAAGGTTTACCTGACGCTGCGTCCCGCTCCGGTCAACACCGGCATCGTCTTCATCCGTACCGATCTCGAGCCGCAGGCTCATATCCGTGCCGATGCGATGAGCGTCCGTGACACCACCATGTGCACCGCCGTCTCCAACGGTGAAGCCAAGGTGACGACCGTCGAGCACCTGATGTCCGCCTTCGCAGGCCTGGGCATCGACAACTGCTTCGTCGAGCTGTCCGCGCCGGAAGTGCCGATAATGGACGGCAGCGCCGGTCCGTTCGTCTTCCTGATCCAGTCCGCTGGTATCCAGGAGCAGTCATCGCTCAAGAAGTTCATCCGCATCAAGCGCGAGATCGAAGTGCGTGATGGTGACAAGGTCGCGACCTTCCTGCCGCACAACGGCTTCAAGGTGTCCTTCGCCATCGACTTCGATCACCCTGTGTTCGAGCAGCAGAAGCAGACCACCACGGTCGACTTCTCTACCACCTCCTTCGTCAAGGAAGTGTCCCGCGCGCGTACCTTCGGTTTCATGCGTGATCTCGAGTTCCTGCGCTCCCAGAACCTCGCGCTGGGCGGAAGCCTCGACAACGCCATCGTCGTCGATGACTATCGCATCCTCAACGATGAAGGCCTGCGTTACGACGATGAGTTCGTCAAGCACAAGGTGCTGGACGCCATCGGTGACCTCTATCAGCTGGGCCACAGCATCATCGGTGAGTTCCGAGGCTACAAGTCCGGTCATGGCCTCAACAACATGCTGTGCCGCGCGCTGCTGGAAAATGCCGACAGCTACGAGATCGTCACCTTCGAGAACTCCGATGCGATGCCGATTTCCTATGCCTCTCCGGCGCTTGCCGTCTGAGTCGAGGCCAATGACATCTGCGAAAGCTGCAAGACGAGGTATTTCAAAAGAAAAGCACTCAGAGAGACAGTACGAGCAGAACACTGTGACCTAGCCCGTCCAGCCTGACAGCACTGCTCCGGCCTTAGCCAGCCGGAGATGGAAACGACAACAGCCGCGCCGCCCTTCTGGGCGGCGCGGCTGTTTGCATGC
>NZ_CFDJES010000033.1:0-3468 GCF_983723665.1 Cobetia sp.
ACCTGCCCGGCGGGGCCTCCGGCGGCATTCTGCCGGCCAGCAAGGCGGACCTGCCACTGGACTTTGACACCCTGCAGGCCCACGGCTGCTTCATCGGCTCGGCCGCGGTGGTGGTGCTGTCGGATAAGGACGACCTGGCGGCGGTGGCACGCAATCTGATGAGCTTCTTCATGGACGAGTCCTGCGGCCAGTGCACGCCGTGTCGTGTCGGCACGCGCCAGATGCTGGCGGCGCTCAGCGGCGATGAGTGGGATGAGACGCTGCTGACGCGCTTGTCGCAGGTGATGATGGACGCCTCGATCTGCGGGCTTGGCCAGGCCGCGCCCAATCCGGTGCTCGGCCTGCTCAAGGACTTCCGGGAGACCCTCGCCAGCAGCGGGGTGCGCTTGATCGCCACGAGCCACGCGGCTGACACCACGGGAGGTGAGGCATGAATGCGCTGACAGGATTGGGCAACTCGTCCTCGGATGATCAGCCGCTGCGCGAGGATGGCTTCACCATCACGCTGGATGGTGCCGAGGTGACGGCCTATCCCGGCGAGACGCTATGGAAGATCGCCAAGCGTGCCGGCGAGATGATTCCCCATCTCTGCTACAGCGAAGCGCCGGATTATCGCGGCGATGGCAACTGTCGCGCCTGCATGGTCGAGATCGACGGCGAGCGGACTCTTGCTGCCAGCTGCATCCGCGAGGCGCGGGCGGGCATGGTGGTACGCAGTGCCAGTTCACGGCGTGCCGGCGAGGCGCGCGCGATGGTGGTGGAGCTGCTCGCCGCCGACATGCCCGCCGAGGCGCACAATCCTGATGTCAGCAGTCACTTCATGGCGATGGCCGAGCTGCTGGCGGTGGATGTCGGGCACGCGCGCGAGACCCTGGGCGGTGCCCGCGAGACGGTCCGCGAGTGGCTGGGGGAGACCGTGGATGAGTGGTTGCCGACGCAGGCCAGCGCTCTCGATCACTCCCATACCGCGATGGCGGTCAATCATGACGCCTGCATCAGCTGTGGCCTGTGCGTGCGCGCCTGTCGCGAGGTGCAGGTCAATGACGTGATCGGGCTGGCGGGGCGCGGCAGCAATACGCGCATCGTGTTCGATCTCGAGGACCCGATGGGCGACAGCACCTGCGTCGCCTGCGGCGAGTGCGTGCAGGCCTGCCCGACCGGCGCCCTGATGCCCGCCGCCCAGGTGGATGAGCAGGGCTTCGGCGACAGCGCCGCCGTCGATGAGCGCGTCGCCTCCATCTGCCCGTACTGCGGCGTGGGCTGTCAGCTGGAGTATCAGGTCAGTCGTGGCAGCGGCGAGGCGTTGAGTGTCGAGGGTCAGCCGGTCGCGACCCTGGCGGATGCCCAGCAGGGCATGGCGGACGGCGACTCCCTCAAGACTGACAAGCGCTGGCAGCGCGTCGCGGATACGCGGCTGGACAACATCATTGCGGTCAGTGGCCGCGATGGGCCCTCCAACCACGGCCGGCTGTGCGTGAAGGGGCGCTTCGGCTTCGATTATCCGCGCCATCCGGAGCGCCTGATCCGCCCCCTGATCCGCCGTGACGGTGTGGCCAAGGGGCTGGATGCGAACTTTGACCCCGCACACCCGCTGACCCACTTCCGTGAGGCCAGCTGGGACGAGGCCCTCGAGGTCGCGGCCGAGGGGCTCATGCGCCTCAAGCGCGCGCATGGCCCCGACAGCCTGGCGGGCTTCGGCAGCGCCAAGTGCACCAACGAGGAGGCGTGGCTGTTCCAGAAGCTGGTGCGCACCGGTTTCGGCTCCAACCATGTCGATCACTGCACGCGCCTGTGTCATGCAAGCTCGGTGGCGGCGCTGATGGAAGGCGTCGGCTCGGGCGGCGTGAGCGCCTCCTTCATGCAGGCCGAGCAGTCCGACCTGATCGTGCTGACCGGCTGCAACCCGGGCGTCAATCATCCGGTGGCGGCGACCTTCTTCAAGCGCGCCGCCAAGCGTGGCACGCGCATCGTGGTGATCGACCCGCGTGCGCTGGCGCTGCGTCGTCAGGCGCATCGTTCGATCCAGTTCACGCCGGGGGCGGACGTGGCGCTGTTCAATGCCATGCTCAACGTCATCATCAGCGAGGGGCTGGCCAATCAGGCCTATATCGAGGCACACACCGAGGACTTCGCCGCGCTGGAGGAGCATGTCGCGGCGCTGACACCGGAGGCGATGTCGCCGCTGTGTGGCGTGGCGGCAGAAGAGATTCGCGCCGTGGCCCGCGAGTACGCGACCGCCAGGCGCGCGATGATCTTCTGGGGCATGGGCATCTCGCAGCACACCCACGGCACCGACAACGCGCGCTGTCTGATCGCGCTGGCGCTGGTGTGTGGTCATGTCGGGCGTGAAGGCACCGGCCTGCACCCGCTGCGCGGGCAGAACAACGTCCAGGGCGCCTCGGATGCCGGGATGATTCCGATGGTGTTCCCCGACTATCAGCCGGTGGGCGACACGGCGGCGCGCGAGCGACTGGAAGCGCTGTGGCAGACCCCGCTCTCGGCGACGCCGGGCCTGACGGTGGTGGAGATCATGCACGCCATCCACGCCGATCAGATCCGCGGCATGTACATTCTCGGCGAGAATCCGGCGATGTCGGACCCGGATCTCGAGCATGCGCGCAGCGCGCTGGCGCATCTGGAGCACCTGGTGGTGCAGGACATCTTCGTCACCGAGACGGCACAGTTCGCCGATGTGGTGCTGCCTTCGTACGCCTGGCCGGAGAAGGACGGCAGCGTCACCAATACCAACCGGCAGGTGCAGCGTGGCCGGGCGGCACTGCGCGCCCCGGGCGAGGCCAAGCCGGACTGGTGGATCACCCAGCAGCTGGCGCGGCGCATGGGGCTTGACTGGGATTACGCCGGGCCGGAGGAGATCTACGCCGAGATGCAAAAAGGCATGGATTCCCTCGACAACATCGACTGGGCGCGGCTGTCCGAGGAGAACTCGGTGACCTATCCGTGCCTGACGCCGGGGGGCGAGGGCGAGGATGTGGTATTCGGCGAGGGCTTCCCGCGCGCCAGCGGCCGTGCCCGCTTCGTACCGACCTGGCCCACGCCGCCGGATGAGACGCTGGATGACGACTATCCGACGGTGTTGACCACCGGCCGTCAGCTCGAACACTGGCATACCGGCTCGATGACGCGCCGCGCGGCGGTACTCGACAATCTCGAGCCGGCCGCCGTGGCCACGCTCAATCCGGTGGAGCTGGAGCGCCTGAGTATCACGCCGGGCGAGCCGCTCTCGATCACCACGCGACGTGGCCAGATCACCCTCGCTACCCGCGCCGATCCGCTGACGCCGGCCGGCATGGTCTTCGTGCCATTCTGCTACGCCGAAGCCGCCGCCAACCTGTTGACCAATCCGGCGCTCGACCCGGTGGGCAAGATTCCCGAGTTCAAGTACGCCGCCTGCCGTCTGGCCAGAGCCGAACCCGCCTCGGCGGGTGTGGAGAGCTGAAGCAGACATGT
>NZ_CFDJES010000033.1:3568-16024 GCF_983723665.1 Cobetia sp.
GGACATGGCAAGCGGGCTGGACCGAGCGGATAGATCGAGGCAATAGACCGCAACCGAGCCAGACGCGCCTGACGCAAATGCCTACGCCAGTGGCGTGGGCAGGCACGCAGAGGGCGCCCCGGTCTGACCAGAATGTCGGAGACAGCCCGCCGCGCATTTCGGCTATCCTCACAAGGGCTATGCTCAGAACAGAGTGGGTCAATACCAATGACAATGCCCGCCGTCAGCGAGCAAGGAGAATGACGATGATGATCGTGGAGCTGATTGATCACGAAGACTTTCGTGAGCGGCTGGTGGCGCTGGGCGTGCAGATTTCCGAGCATGCCTGCGCGGATACCTGCGCGCGCATGGCACTCAGAAAGCATGCCGAGGTGGGCGTGCCGGGCCTGCAGGAACTGGTGCGCGAGCTGGTGATGCACTCCGATATCCTGCTGCCGTCGGTGCGCCAGGCGCTGGACAAGTATCTGCTGCCGGGACTGCGCTAGGCGCGGCACTCCTGAAAGATTGCGCGCCGCGCGCTGACACTGATTGCCAGATGAACAAAAGGGCCTGTCGACTGACAGGCCCTTTTGCGTGGGTGCTCACTCGCCTCTTTTCACTGCGCGCAGTGGCTCAGGTCGCTGCGTTGGCGCGATCGTATTCGCGCTTCTCCCAGCGCAGACCGCGGAACAGCGAGAAGCACATCACCAGCAGCACCACCGTGAAGGGCAGTCCCGTGGAGATGGCGCCCGCCTGCAGCGCACTCAGTGCGGTGCTGCCGCCGCCATACAGCAGGGCACAGGCGATCAGGCCGCCGGCCGCTGCCCAGAAGATGCGCTGGCGCGTCGGAGCATCCTGCTTGCCACCGGCGGTGATGGAATCGATCACCAGCGAGCCGGAGTCGGAGGAGGTCACAAAGAACACCAGCACCAGCACGATGGCGACGCAGGAGGTGATGGAGGACAGCGGCAGGCTGTCGAACATCTGGAACATGGCCATCGAGGGAGTGTCGATGCCCTGGGCCAGCTCGCTGCCGGCGGCTCGTGCCTCTTCCAGTGCGGTGCCGCCGAAGACGGTCATCCACACGATGGTGACCAGGGTCGGTACCACCAGCACGGCGGTGACGAATTCGCGCACGCTGCGTCCGCGCGAGATACGCGCGATGAACATGCCGACGAACGGCGACCAGGAAATCCACCAGGCCCAGTAGAAGATGGTCCAGCTATGGAACCAGCCTTCGTCGGGGCGATCGATCCAGTTGGAGAGCGGCAGCAGATATTCCAGATAGCCGACGCTGGTGGTGCCGAGCCCGGTGATGATGTCCATGGTCGGGCCGACG
The DNA here is from genome assembly GCF_983723665.1 of Cobetia sp. Classification (NCBI taxonomy): domain Bacteria; kingdom Pseudomonadati; phylum Pseudomonadota; class Gammaproteobacteria; order Oceanospirillales; family Halomonadaceae; genus Cobetia; species Cobetia sp. Next base: position 4,887 of record NZ_CFDJES010000033.1, read on the forward strand.
ATGAACAGGAACACCACCAGCAGCGCGGCCAGCATCATGTTGAGATTGGAGAGGCGTTTGACGCCGCCATCCAGGCCGCGACTCACCGAGTAGATGGCCGCGAGCGTGACCGCCACGATCACGCCGATCTGACTGACCAGCCCATCGCCGATGCCGAACAGATGGTCCAGCCCCGAGGCCGCCTGTGCCGCGCCCAGCCCCAGAGAGGTGGCAAGGCCGAACAGGGTGGCCAGCACCGCGACGATATCGATGATATGGCCGCTCCAGCCCCATACACGTTCACCCAGCAAGGGGTAGAACACCGAGCGCAGCGTCAGCGGCAGGCCCTTGTTGTAGGCGAAGAAGGCCAGCGACAGGCCGATCACGGCATACATGGCCCACGGGTGAAGCCCATAGTGGAAGACGGTGGCCGAGAGTGCCGCCGTTGCGCCTTCCGGCGTACGCGGTGGTGCGTTCAGTGGCGTGCCGGACCAGTCGGTGTAGTACGCCACTGGCTCGGCGACCCCCCAGAACATCAGGCCGGTGCCCATGCCGGCCGCGAACAGCATCGCGAACCAGGCCATCCGGCTGAATTCCGGCTTGGCGTCGCGTCCGCCCAGACGCAGGCGGCTGACCGGGTGCAGGACCAGCAGTAGGCAGAACAGGATGAAGAAGTTGCTGGAGAGCATGAACAGCCAATCACCATGGGTGATGGACCATGCCTTGGCGCCGCCCAGTGCCGACTCGGCCGACTCGGGCATCAGCAGCGTGAACAGGATGAAGCCTACGATCAGCAGCGCACTGATGGTGAAGACCGGCTTGTGGACATCCAGCCCGAGTCGCTGAACATTGTCCTGACCGATCTGGTAATCCGTCACATACGGATTCGATGACATGGAGTTACCTCGTATGTTTTCTTTCGATAGCCGCTCCTGTGGGCATCTCGAGTCAGAATGAGGGACCTTGTCCCGCCTGGTGGAAGCGTTCAGACCTTGGTCTGAAGCCTTGTGCAACATGCGCCTTTCTGCCAGTTGCAGGTGGTGGCGTCAAACCTTGAGCCATCCTTGTCGTGCGCTGAAAGGCATTGATTGTATTAAGGTTTATGGATTTCCTATCCGTGCCGGAAAGTCATTCGGGGCGCTGTAAACTGAACAGGCTATCCGTGCGTGCATAGTCACTGCCGGCCATGCGCCCGATGGCACGCAGCACCTCATTGTCGACATGCCGCCCATCCCAGACCGCTGCGTCGGCATGCATCACCACCACCTCGGCCAGCACCAGTGAACCGGCCAGCGGCTGATCACCGAACGAGATGATGTCGCGCAGTCGACAGCCGAAGGCGATCGGGGCGCCCTCCACGCGCGGGACCGCAAGCGGCGGCATGGCCACCTTGTTCAGGCCCGCGTGGGTGAACTCATCCTCGTCGGCGGCGAGACTGGCGCTGGTGAGATTGAGCGCCTCGCTCATCGCCTCGCCACCGATGTGAATGACGCATTCCGCGACCTGCCCGAGGTTGTTGAGGGTGTCCTTGGTCTTGCCTTCGCCATTGCGCAGCGGGCTGAAGGCGAGCACCGGCGGATTGATGCTGGCGATGGTGAAGAACGAGAAGGGCGCGAGGTTGGTGTTGCCTGCCGCATCGATGGTCGAGACCCAGGCGATCGGCCGGGGCGCGATGCTGCCCGAGAACAGGCGATAGAGGATGCCTGCGGGAAGCTGGTCGGCGGCGATGAGGGAATGCGTGGTCGAGGAGGCAGTCATGGTGAGGGTCTCATTGCAGGGCTCTGGTTGTAGGGCTGTTGTTGTAGAGCTGTCATCGCAGAGCTGTCATCGCAGAGCGGGCGTTGCAGGGCATGGCTCTCGACCCGCTCAGGCAGCATGTCGCACGGCCCTGACATTGGAGAGAGTGTGAGCCCGCCAGGCCCAGAGCCCGATAAGCCAAGAGACCCGGCAAGCCAAGAGACCCGGCAAGCCAAGAGACCGCTAGACCGAGAGCTCGAGAATCTGGCCGTCGCGGCGAGTGGCGGCCGCGAATCATCGCTGATGGGGAACGCGAATCGCGCCTGACCTCAGGCCGATGGTGCTGGTGAAGAGAGACCTGTGTGGCCGCTGGGCGTGGAAAAGGCCCCGGGAAATTCTCCCAGATCATTGTCCCTATTTTTGGTGTGGTCAATTGTCGCAGGTCTTGACCTTTTTCGAGGATGTTGTTCCTGACGCCGCGGTCGAGTTCATTCCTTGTCTGACTCAAGTCACACAATGGGGGCGGGAAACCGGATTTTTGTGCAAAATTGGTAACCAGAGAGTTTCTGAGGTGTGTTTATTTGTGTATTTTTTATGATGGAAGGCTGGGCGTCATCTGGCAGAAAGGTGGTGAGTCCGCGTAAATGAATGACGGAAAATGACACTCATCAGGCCATTTGGTTCGGCATTGATCATGAGAATGGCATGCCAAGGTTGCGAAAAAGTGTCCCCTGTTGATCGGGAATGCCAGCATAATGTGAGACGCATCATGGTGCATTTACCTGTCAGGTCATGATCGATAATGATGCATGTTTTCTCGTCAATGAACGCCGGCCTCATACAAGTATCATGTCGGGAAAATGCCTCTCTCGCCCGGGTTGGGGGAGTACTTCAGCAACTTTTGAAAGGCTTATCGGTACAATTTTTGGCATTTAATTTCAATTGGTGGCTGTTTATTGGGGTTTTGTTGCGCAGTATCGTGTGGCGGTAGTGGTTGCTTCGACGCCACCTGGTGCGCCGATGGCGAGGACATCTGTGGGGATGCACTGAATTGTGACGCGACAAGGTCGTGATTCTCACGGGCATCATCAAGCAGGGCAGGGGGGCTGGCATCGCGGAGAAGGCCGGTGAATGACGAGCTGTCTGGCCCTGCAAGGCATGCACTGTCGCGACATCATTGCCGTGAGTGTCGGCTTCCCCCTCCGATCCCGCTGCTTTAACCTCCCTCGAGCGTGAGAGAACTCATGCCGCTCAAGGCATGATTGGCGCGCACCGGATGGCCGAAGTCATCCGCATGTGGCCCCTGGTGCGTCATCCTGCCCCGTAGTCAGCCCCCCTGTCTTTTCTCTATCCTGTGCCCGCCTGCGGGAAATCTTCTGATTTCGTTCGAAAGATCGACGGCTTCCTGTTGGTCATTTCTTCGAACGCTGTGTTCCACATGTGGGCTCGTCATGACGCCATGGCGTGTTCCAACGAGGTCGTGAGATGAGAAAAAGCCTAATGCGGGGGGCTCTGCGGGGACTCCCTATCCTCGCGGGATTATTGATGCTGTCCGGCTGTGACGCCGTACTCTTCGATCCCAAGGGGCCTATCGGTGAATCCGAAAAGTCGCTGATCCTGACTGCTACCTACCTGATGCTCGTGGTTGTTATCCCGGTCATCTTCATGACGCTGTGGTTCGCCTGGCGCTATCGCGATACCAAGCAGAGCAAGGCGACCTACACGCCCAACTGGGCGCATTCCACCAAGATCGAGATCGTGGTCTGGGGCATTCCGTGCCTGATCATCCTCGCTCTGGGCATCCTGACCTGGAAGAGCACGCACGAGCTGGACCCGCGTGCCGAGATCGTCGACGGCGGTGAGCCGATCGAGGTGCAGGTCGTGTCCATGGACTGGAAGTGGTTGTTCATCTATCCGGAGCAGGGCATCGCGACGGTCAATGAACTGGCCATGCCGGTGGATCGTCAGGTTCGCTTCCACATCACATCCGACACGGTGATGAACTCGTTCTTCGTCCCGCAGCTCGGTAGCCAGATCTATGCAATGGCGGGGATGGAAAACCGTCTGCACCTGATCGGCAGTGAAGTGGGTACCTACGACGGTATCTCTGCCAGCTATAGCGGCGCCGGCTTCGCCGACATGCACTTCAAGGCGCATGTCATGAGCGAAGGCGACTTCGACGCCTGGATCGAGAAGGCACGCGGCAGCAGCAAGGTGCTGGATGACGCTGGTCTTGCCGCTCTCAAGGAGCCGAGCGAGGACGTCGCCCCGACCTTCTATGGTCAGGTCAAGCCGAACCTGTATGAGCAGATCATGGCGCCCTACATGGACGGCATGGAGCTGGGCATGAGCGATGATCAGATGCGCCACATGAAGAAGGGTGGAATGCATCACGACAGCGCCGAAGACGGCATGTCCGATCATGACGCTTCTGGTCACGCTGAATCTGCGATGGCAACCGAGGAATAAGCAATGCTTGGAAAACTCACATTAGAGGCGATTCCGTATCACGAGCCGATCATCATGATCGTGCTTGCGGCGGTAATCCTCGGTGGTGCAGCCCTTGTCGGCTTCATCACGGTAAAGAAAAAGTGGGCCTACCTGTGGAATGAGTGGTTCACCTCTGTCGATCACAAGAAGATCGGCATGATGTACATCATCGTCGCGTTGGTGATGCTGATCCGTGGTTTCTCCGATGCGATCATGATGCGTTCCCAGCAGATGCTGGCGTCCAGTGGTGGTCAGGGCTATCTGCCCCCGGATCACTACGACCAGATCTTCACTGCCCACGGCGTGATCATGATCTTCTTCGTGGCGATGCCGCTGGTCATCGGTCTGATCAACGTTGTCGTGCCGCTGCAGATCGGCGCACGTGACGTGGCCTTCCCGTTCCTGAACTCGCTCAGCTTCTGGCTGTTCGTGGTCGGCGCGCTGCTGGTCAACATCTCTCTGGGTCTGGGTGAGTTCGCCAAGACTGGCTGGCTGGCCTATCCGCCGTTGTCGGGGGCCAATTACAGCCCCGGGGTCGGGGTGGATTACTGGATCTGGTCATTGCAGATCTCCGGTGTCGGTACCCTGCTGACAGGTGTCAACTTCATCGCCACCATCCTCAAGATGCGTGCGCCGGGCATGTCCCTGATGAAGATGCCGGTCTTCACCTGGACCGCACTGTGCGCCAACGTCCTGATCGTCGCGGCCTTCCCGATTCTGACCGCTACCATCGCGATGCTGACGCTCGATCGCTACCTCGACTTCCACTTCTTCACCAATGACCTTGGTGGAAACATGATGATGTACGTCAACCTCATCTGGGCCTGGGGCCATCCTGAGGTGTACATCCTGGTGCTGCCGGTCTTCGGTGTGTTCTCCGAAGTCATCGCCACCTTCTCCAAGAAGAAGCTGTTCGGTTACACCTCGCTGGTGTGGGCGACTCTCGTCATCACCGTCCTGTCGTTCATCGTCTGGCTGCACCACTACTTCACCATGGGTGCCGGCGCTGACGTGAACGCCTTCTTCGGTATCGCGACGATGATCATCTCGATCCCGACAGGTGTGAAGATCTTCAACTGGCTGTTCACCATGTACCGCGGTCGCGTCGAAATGACCTCTCCGGTACTGTGGACCCTGGGCTTCATCGTCACCTTCACCATCGGTGGCATGACCGGCGTTCTGCTGGCCGTTCCGGGCGCCAACTACGTACTGCACAACTCGCTGTTCCTGATCGCCCACTTCCACAACGTCATCATCGGCGGCGTGGTCTTCGGTGCGATGGCCGGTATCACCTACTGGTTCCCGAAAGCGACCGGCTTCATGCTGTGCGAGAAGTGGGGCAAGCGTTCCTTCTGGTTCTGGATCACTGGCTTCTACCTCGCCTTCATGCCGCTGTACATCCTCGGCTTCATGGGCATGACCCGTCGTCTGCAGCACGTCGACAACCCGCTGTGGGTGCCGTACCTGGTCGTCGCCTTCATCGGTGCTGTCCTGATCCTGATCGGTATCGCCTGCACCGTGATCCAGATCGCGGTCAGCATCAAGAACCGCAAGCAGCTGCAGGACACCACTGGCGATATCTGGGGCGGTCGTACCCTGGAGTGGAGCACCACTTCACCGGCACCGTTCTACAACTTCGCTCACGAGCCGCAGGTTTCCGAGCTCGACGAGTTCTGGGAAATGAAGGAACGTGGCATCGAGCAGGAGGCCAAGAAGCCTTATGCGCCGATCCACATGCCGCGCAACGCCGCTGCTGGCGTCATCATCTCCGCCTTCAGCCTGGTGTTCGGTTTCGCACTGATCTGGCACATCTGGTGGATGGCCGTGGTCGGGCTGGTCGGCATGATCGCTACCTTCATCGTGCGCTCCTTCAACTACGACATCGACTACTACGTGTCCGTCGAGGAAGTGGAGCGTGTCGAGCGTGAGGGTCGCGAGCGTCGCGCCCTGCCCAGCGCCCGCACACCTAACGACACAGTGGTTCAGGGGTAATCATGGCGAATAATGCAATGACATCTCACGATGGGGCGCATGACGCCCATGACGATCACGAGCATCACGATACCAACGGCCTGAAGGTCTTCGGTTTCTGGCTCTATCTGCTGAGCGACTGCATCCTGTTCGCGATGCTGTTCGCGGTCTACGTGGTACTGAGCCAGGCGTATGCCGGTGGCCCGACGGGCGCCGAGATCTTCGAGCTGAACTTCGTGCTGGTCGAGACCGCGCTGCTGCTGGCCTCGAGCTTCACCTACGGCCTGGCGATGCTGGGCATGAACCGCGGAGACAGCTCCGCGGTGATCAAGTGGCTGATGATCACCTTCGCCTGTGGCGCAGGCTTCATCGCGATGGAAATCTATGAGTTCTACCACCTGATCGTGAACGGCCAGGGTCCGGACAAGTCCGCGTTCCTGTCTGCCTTCTTCACCCTGGTCGGCACCCACGGTCTGCACGTGACCGTCGGTCTGATCTGGATGGCGCTGCTGATCTTCCAGGTCAAGAAGAAAGGTCTGACGGAAGTGCATCGCGGTCGTCTGATGATGCTCAGCCTGTTCTGGCACTTCCTGGACGTCATCTGGATCTGCGTCTTCACCGTCGTCTATCTCACAGGAGTGATGCTATGAGCCATTCCAACAACGACCACAACGACAATCACGGCAGCGTCAAGCAGTACGTGACCGGTCTGATTCTCTCCATCATCCTGACCATCATCCCGTTCGGGATGGTGATGATGATGGATGATCCGGGTGTCGGCGTGATCTGGGCCATCTACGGTTTCGCCATCGCTCAGGTCTTCGTGCAGCTGTACTTCTTCCTGCACCTGGACGGCTCCAAGGAGCAGAGCTGGAATGTCATGGCCATGCTGTTCACCGTGGTGATCGTGGCAATCGTCGTTGGTGGTTCCATATGGATCATGATCGAGCTGAATCAGAACATGATGCCCATCTGATAGCGTGAGCCTGATGATCAAGGACTACCTGCGTACCACCAAGCCGGGCATTATCTTCGGCAACCTGATCACCGTCAGCGGCGGCTTCTTTCTCGCTTCCGGTGGTGAGGTGGATTGGGCGCTGTTCATCGCCACCCTGGTCGGGGTGGCGTTGATCGTGGCCTCAGGCTGTGTGTTCAACAACTGCATCGATCGCGATATCGACCGCCACATGGCACGTACCCAGGGCCGTGCTCTGGTGCAGGGCGACATCTCGCTGAAGGGGGCCTTCGTCTTCGGCAGCGTGCTGGGCCTTGCAGGCTTCTGGCTTCTGGCCGCGATGACCAATCTCATGGCGATGATCGCCGTGGGGCTGGGCTTCGTGATCTATGTCGGGGCCTACAGCATGTGGCTCAAGCGTGGCTCGGTGTATGGCACCCTCATCGGCTCACTGTCCGGCGCTGCGCCGCCAGTGGTCGGCTACCTGGCCGTCACCGGTCAGGCGGACATGGGGGCGCTGCTGCTGTTGATCATCTTCAGCATGTGGCAGATGCCGCATTCCTATGCGATTGCCATGTTTCGTGTCGATGACTATCGGGCCGCCAATATTCCGGTACTCCCGGTAGCGCGAGGCATGGAGCATGCCAAGCGTGTAGTGACGGGGTACATTGCCGGCTTCATCCCGGTGTCGCTGTTGCTGACACTGTGGGGATATACCGGCATCTGGTATCTGGTAGTCGCGACCGTCACGGGTGGCTGGTGGCTGTATCTGGCCGCCTGGCGCCTCAAGGATCAGCCTGATGCCTCCTGGGCACGCAAGCTGTTCGGCTTCTCCATCATCATCGTCATGGCGCTCAGCCTGATGATGAGCCTGGACACGCAGCTGTAATCCAGCCGTAGTACCTCTCGGGTGACCCGCCTTCGGCGTGTTGCCCGGGTGAAAGCCAAAAAACCCGCCACCGGCTTGCCGGTGGCGGGTTTTTTCTTGCCTGTCTTCCAGAGCCTCAGGTTTCGAGGACTCAAGCCCTCAAGCCCTCAGGCCAGCTGCAGATGCGGCTCCTGCTGTTCCTTGAGCGCTTCCTGCATGCGCTCGGCATACCAGTCGACGAAGTCGACGACACCGAACTCGAAGGTCGCCGAATAGGGGCCGGGCTGATAGGCGCTGGAGTTGACGCCGCGCTGGTTCTCTTCCACCAGCTGACGGTCCTGATCATTGGTGGCATCCCACACCTTGCGCAGCTTCGCCAGGTCGTAGTCGACACCTTCCACCGCGTCCTTGTGCACCAGCCATTTGGTGGTCACGCGGGTCTTGAGGGGACCGATCGGGTCGACCTGGAAGACCACGGCGTGATCGCCCATGAAGTGGTTCCAGGAATTGGGCAGGTTGAGGATGCGCAGCGAGCCCATGTCGGGGCTTTGCAGGCGTCCCAACAGCTTCTTGCACGCCGGAGTGCCGTCCGTGGTCATCGAGACGGTGCCTTCCAGCAGCGGCGTGCGCGTCATGCGATTGCGGCGACCGAAGCGCACCAGTTGATAGGGCACCTTCTCGGCATCCCAGTCGGCCTGCTTCTTCGCGACCAGCGCCTTGTAGGCCTCGGTGGCACGCGGGTCATCGGTGTCATCGAATTCCTGCAGGGTGTTGAGCAGCTCCGGGTGGGAGCCATCGCAGTGATAGCACTCGCGATTGTTCTCGATCACCAGCTTCCAGTTGCCTTCCTCGATGATGGAGGAGCTGGCCGCGACCTTGACGTTCTCCATGTCGTAGGGCTTGAGGTAGAACTCCAGCGTCTTGAAGAACGGCTCGCAGTTCTCGGGCTGCTCGGCGAGGTTGATGAACAGCATGCCGCCGGCTGAGCGCACGTGGACGGGATGCAGGCCGTATTCACTGGTGTCGAAGGTGGTGCCCATGTCGGAACCGGCAAACAGCAGGCGGCCATCCAGCTCATAGGTCCACTTGTGATAGCCGCACACCAGCTTGGCGACCTTGCCACGCTCGGTGCTGCACAGGCGGGACCCGCGATGGCGACAGACGTTATGGAAGGCATGGATGGCCCCGTTGTCACCGCGCACGATGATGATCGGGCTGTTGCCTACATCCATGGTCATGAAGTTGCCCTTGAGCGGGATCTCGCTGCTGAGGCCGGCAAACAGCCACTCGCGCTCGAAGATCTCCTTCATGTCGAGATCGAACAGGCGCTGATCATTGTAGAAGGGCTGGGGCAGGGTGTAGCCGGGACTGCGGGCCTCTAGAAGCCGCGCGGCGGCCTCGCGTACCGCCTGACGCTGCTGATCCTGAGCGTGTTCCAGTAAGTCGCTCATCGCGGTGTCCTCGCACGGTCGGTAGGCGCCGGGAGCAGGGTCGCCTTGGGTTGAGTGAGTGTGCTGATCATTGTTGTTGTGAAGCCGGGACAGAGGGAACGAGTGAACAGACCATTGCCGGGCAGCACCGCGGGGCGACATCGGCGCACCCATGAGGGAGTGCCGATGCATCGCGCGGTGCGTCATCCCGTCCTGGTCGGTTCGGGTGTCGAGGGCGGCGCAGGCAGAGTGCCGCTCGCTCGACAGGATAGTCAGCGTGGAAGTTCAGGCAGCCCGCATGACGTCTGAGTGGCATTGCCACGCATGGAGCGCAGTGTGGCTGAGGTCAAGTCGCGACTTATGTCTGATGGCGACGCTCAATGATGTATTTCCGACGCCGGTCGTCTGCGCAGGGGCTTTGAGGCACAGGCAGGCGTAGCGCTGAGGCGGGGGCAGGGCGCTGCGGGGGCGGGAGTGGAGTGATCGGGCATGTTTCTGTCGTGCACGGATAAATGCTTGCCGGGCGCTGACTCGACAATCCTGAGCATGTCCCACCGTTGGCCGCGCACGCAGCGCAGGGTGGCCTGACACTGTCTCTTCAAGAACATGTCTCCAAGAACAACATGCCCAGCGAGGCCTTCATGAGCACCACTCTCAGCAACTTCAATCCGGTTACGACACAGACCTGGACCAACGGTCGACATAGCGTGCGCTGCGTGAAGGTCATTCAGGAAACCTGGGACGTTCGCACCTTCTGTTTCATGGCCGAACAGCCGGTGATGTTCTTCTTCAAGCCGGGGCAGTTCGTGACCCTGGAGCTCGAGATCGATGCCCAGCAGATCATGCGCTCCTACACCATCTCCAGCTCACCGTCGGTGCCCTACAGCTTCTCGATCACCGTCAAGCGCGTGCCGGGCGGGCTGGTCTCCAACTGGCTGCACGACAACCTCAATGAAGGCGATGTGCTGGCGGTGCACGGCCCGGTCGGCAACTTCAACTGCATCGACTACCCGGCGGAACGCATTCTGATGCTGTCCGGTGGCGTGGGTATCACGCCCTTGATGTCGATGGCGCGCTGGTACTTCGATACCAATGCCAACGTGGACATCTCCTTCGTGCACAGTGCGCGCAGCCCGCGCGACATCATCTTCTGGCGTCAGCTCGAGTTCATGGATTCCCGCGTGCCGGAGTTCAACATGCACGTCATCTGTGAACGCTTCGAGACCGGCCAGACCTGGTCCGGCTATCGCGGCTACCTCACCGACGCGATGCTCGAGATGATCGCGCCGGACTTCATGGAGCGCGAGATCTTCTGCTGTGGCCCCACGCCCTACATGAATGCGGTCAAGCATCTGCTGCGCAGCCACGGCTTCGACATGAGCCGCTATCACGAGGAATCCTTCGGGGCCACGCCGGTCGATGTCGAGGAAGAGGCCATCGAGCAGGCCGAACAGGCCGAGGTGCTGGCCGATGAGCTGGACCGCTCCGATCTCACGCGGGTCGAGTTCTCCGCCACCGGCAAGTCGGTGCAGATCGCCCCGGGCGAGACCGTCCACGCCGCCGCCGCCAAGCTCGGTCTGCATATTCCCAAGGCCTGCGGCATGGGCATCTGCGGCACCTGCCGGGTGCAGAAGGTCTCGGGCGAGGTCGAGATGGAACACAACGGCGGCATCACCGATGAAGACGTCGCCGAAGGCTTCATCCTGTC
>NZ_CFDJES010000033.1:16124-26110 GCF_983723665.1 Cobetia sp.
ATCGTGCGTGTCGGCCTGCCTTCCATCGCGATCCTGATTCTGGTCGGCATGACGGTCGGGGTATGGATCGCCTCCGGCAGCGTGCCGATGATCATCTACTACGGACTCAAGCTGGTCTCGCCGGAATACTTCCTGGCGGCGGCCATGCTGCTGTGCGCGGTGGTCTCGGTAGCGCTGGGTACCAGCTGGGGCACCGTGGGCACGGTGGGGCTTGCGCTGATGGGCATCGGGGCCGGCTTCGGCATTCCGCCGTGGTGGACCGCCGGTGCGGTGGTGTCCGGCGCCTTCTTCGGTGACAAGGTCTCGCCGCTGTCGGATACCACCAATCTGGCGCCGGCGGTGACGGGCGTGAATCTGTTCGCGCACATCCGCAACATGATGCCGACCACCATTCCCGCCATGCTGATCGCACTGGTGATCTACCTGATCGCCGGCAACCTGCTCGCCGCCGGTCAGGTGCTGGATCTCGAGCGCATCACCGCCATCACCGAAGGGCTTTCCGGACACTTCACCTTCAATCTGTGGGTGCTGATGCCGCCGCTGCTGGTGATGACGCTGGCCGTTGCGCGCATGCCGGCACTCCCGGCGCTGTTCGTCGGGGTGCTGGCCGGAGCGGTCGTGGCATTCGGCGTACAGGGCGAGGCGGTCAAGGCGCTGTTCGGCTATATGCAGGGCGGCTACGCCTTGAGCACCGGCGTGAGCGAGATCGACAGCCTGCTCAATCGCGGCGGCATCATGTCGATGGCCTGGGTCATCCTGCTGGTGATGATCGCACTGGCCTTCGGGGGCTTGCTGGAAATCATCGGCTGTCTGGAGGCGCTGTGTGCCGCAGTGCTGGTCAAGGTGCGCGGTATCTTCGGTCTGCAGGTCGCGGCCAGTTCCACGGCGGCGCTGACCAATGTCATCGCGGGCGACCCCTACCTCTCCATCGCTCTGCCGGGTCGCATGTACGCGCCGATCTATCGGGGTGAGGGATACTCGACGCTCAATCTGTCGCGCTCACTGGAAGAGGGCGGCACCCTGATCTCGCCGCTGATTCCCTGGAATGCCGGCGGTGCGGTAGTGGTCAGTTCACTGGGGCTGATGGCCGGTGGCGCGGGCATGGAGGGGCTGCTCTACATTCCGCTGGCATTCGCCTGCTGGCTGTCACCGTTGCTGGGGCTGCTCTACACCCTGCTTGGACGCTTCATCATTCGGGCCGATGATGATGAGCGCGCCGAATGGCAAGCCAGGGGACATGCCGTGACAACGCTGGCCCAGCTGCGTCAACAGCAGGCCGAGGGTCTGGCGGGACTGCCAGCCGCCACGCCCGAGGTGCGCTGACAGTCTGCTCGGCATGAGTGCTCTAAGACTTCATGCTCAGGTTCATGAGCAAGTCGACTCGCGCAGGAAGACGGCACAAACCATCTGGAGGTGCAGACGACTTCGGGGCTACCCTTCAGATGTTGCCACGTGAATGAGCGCATGCAGTGCAGGGGGCTCTGCGGGAAGTCCCGCCAGGCCACGCCAGGGTTCGCCCTGGTGCCATAAGCACAAGGCCCCGTTGGGCTGCATGCCATCTTCAGCTGCGGGTCGAGAGCGGAGAGCGTTCACGTCAGGTCCACGACTGCCACTCCAGTCACGGGTTTGGTCAAAAGGGTAATGATGACACAGGGGAACGGTGCGCCACCTCCAGGCCGGGAGCGGGTGCCAGCAGGACTACAAGGCTGATCGTCGCAACAGGAAGCGCCGTGCTGCTCAATATCGGGATGGTGCAATACCGTCTTCTTCACGGCACGGCAGTTTCCGCAGGAAGGTGTCACACGACCACGCAAGCTCAGGCTCGCGTGGTTTTTTTGTGCCTGTCATTCAGTGCGGGAAGGCTTGGGCCGCTTCCGTCGGGTCAGCCCAGTGTCGCCCCCATCGCCGCCAGCAGCATGGGCAGATAGAGGAAGGCGGCGAGCGTCGAGCAGAACACCAGCGTGGCCACGTACTCCGGCTCACGCCCGGCCTTCTGGGCGAACATGTAGTTGTAGACCGCCACCGGCATGGCCATCTGCATGGTCAACACGTGCAGCGCCAGCGGGGGCAGGTCCAGCAGGGTGCCGATCCCCCAGGCACACAGGGCGGCAAAGGGAATGCGCAGGACACTGAAGCCCACGCCCGCCGCCAGATTCTTGACGCGAATGCTGGCCAGCGACACGCCCAGGGTGATCAGCATCAGCGGCACGGTGAAGCCGGAGATCAACTCCAGGCTGTTGGCAACGAAGCGCGGCATGTGCACATCGCAGAGCAGCATGAGAGTGGCGACGATGCTGGCCCAGATGGTCGGCGAGCGCACCACGCTGCGCAGCGGGTTGCCGCTGGTGCTGGCAAGCCAGGCGCCGAGGGTGAACTGCAGCAGTGACATGGTGACCATGATGGTGATGGCGTAGGCGAAGCCGGCCTGGCCGAAGGCGTAGAGCGAGACGGGCAGGCCCATGTTGCCGACGTTGGAGAACAGCAACGGCGCCACCGCGACCTTCCAGGGCTTGCCGATCAGGCGCGCGAAGGGCCAGCTCAGCGCCAGCAGCAGGGCCATCACGGACAGCGTCGCCAGGCCCGTGCGCAAAAAGCTCGAGTTGTCGATCTCGGCGCTGCCCAGCGCATTGAGGATCAGCGCCGGCGTGCCGATGTAGAGCACCAGCCGGGTGACGAAGGCCATCGGGTAGTCGTTGCCCAGCCTGACCCAGAAGAAGCCGATGGCGGCACCACACAGTACCGGTGCCATCACCGCCAGCAATTCCATCAGCATATTCTCAACTCCCTTCCTCAGGCGCGCGCTTGCATGGATCAGTCGTCATCCGGCGCCTGATCGCACGATATCGGTGTCTAGCATACCTGCCCGCAGGGGCTTCGGTGTAGCGCCAGTGGCGGGCAGCCACTCTTTGCAGCAGCTCTGTGCGGGCCATCGAGATGTCGCTTTTGCCTGCCGATGTCGCATTCGCGCTGCGGGGTGACGCTGACAAGCAGTTTGCCGCAGGGGGGCAGGGCTAGTATCGGGTCAAGACAGCCACTCAAGGCCTTGGCGCCGGCTGACTCGACAGGATTTGAGCGAACAGACGATCACTGATCACCCTTCATCGATCCACTCCAACAACAACGATCCGCTTACCGGAGGCGCGCAATGTCTCAGCAACATGGCTACACCCGTGATGACCGACTGGCCAGACTCGACCCTGCACTGGCCGAGGCCATCCTCGAAGAGACAGCGCGTCAGGAAGCGCATATCGAGCTGATCGCCTCCGAGAACTATGCAAGCCCGCTGGTGATGGAGGCTCAGGGCAGCCAGCTGACCAACAAGTACGCCGAAGGCTATCCGGGCAAGCGCTACTACGGCGGCTGCGAATTCGTCGACAAGGTCGAGACACTGGCCATCGAGCGCGCCTGTGCGCTGTTCGGCTGTGACTACGCCAACGTGCAGCCGCACTCCGGCGCCCAGGCCAACGCGGCCGTGTTCATGGCACTCGTCTCGCCGGGCGACACCATCCTCGGCATGAGCCTGGCGCATGGCGGTCACCTGACCCACGGCGCGGCACCCAACTTCTCCGGCAAGCACTACAACGCCATCCAGTACGGCCTGACCGAAAGCGGCGAGCTGGACTACGAGGAAATGGAGCGTCTGGCACGTGAGCACAAGCCGAAGATGATCATCGCCGGCTTCTCCGCCTACTCGCGCGTGGTCAACTGGCGTCGCTTCCGCGATATCGCCGACGAGATCGGCGCCTGGCTGATGGTCGACATGGCCCACGTGGCCGGTCTGGTCGCGGCGGGTCACTACCCGAGCCCGCTGCCCTACGCCCATGTCGTCACCACCACCACGCACAAGACGCTGCGCGGCCCGCGCGGTGGCCTGATTCTCTCCGCCACCGGCGATGAAGCGCTGCACAAGAAGCTCAATGGCGCCGTCTTCCCCGGCCAGCAGGGCGGCCCGCTGATGCACGTCATCGCCGCCAAGGCCGCGGCCTTCAAGGAAGCGATGAGCCAGGACTTCGTCAGCTATCAGGCCCGCGTGATCGCCAATGCCCGCGTGATGGCCGAGGTCTTCATGGCGCGCGGCTATGACGTGGTTTCCGGCGGCACCGATGACCACCTGTTCCTCGTCTCGCTGATCCGTCAGGGCGTGACCGGCAAGGACGCGGATGCCTCACTGGGCCGCGCCCACATCACCGTCAACAAGAACAGCGTGCCGAATGACCCGCAGAGCCCCTTCGTGACATCCGGGCTGCGCATCGGCACTCCGGCCGCCACCACGCGCGGCTTCGGCGAGGCGGAATGCGAGGCACTGGCCGGCTGGATCTGTGATCTGCTCGACGCGCTGTCCACCGGCGAGAGCGCCAAGGTGGAAGCCGAGGTGCGCGGCAAGGTCGAGGAAGTCTGTGCCCGCTTCCCGGTCTACGCATCGCACAGCGTGACCGACCCCGCCGCGCTTGCCTGAACAAGGCGCTGGCGAGAGACAACGATAACAACGACACATGCCGCAAGCGCAGAGACATCACTCGAGTGACTACAACAGACATCACTCGGGCGAGAGCACCGGACAGCGCTTGCGGTGGCAAAGATGTGAGGAGGGTGGCAAATGCAGCGTTACTCGGGATTCGGGCTGGTCAAGCATGCGCTCAGCCACCATGAGAACTGGCAGAAGGTCTGGCGTAGCCCAGAACCCAAGAAGGAATACGACGTCGTCATCGTGGGTGGCGGCGGGCATGGTCTGGCCACGGCCTACTATCTGGCCAAGGAGCACGGCATCACCAATGTCGCGGTGATCGAGAAGGGCTGGTTGGGCGGCGGCAACACCGCGCGCAACACCACCCTGGTGCGCTCCAACTATCTGTGGGACGAGGCGGCGGCGCTCTACGAGCACTCCATGAAGCTGTGGGAAGGTCTGTCCCAGGATCTCAACTACAACGTGATGTTCTCCCAGCGTGGCGTGCTCAACCTGGGCCACACCCTGCAGGACATGCGTGACATCCAGCGCCGCGTGAATGCCAACCGTCTGCAGGGCATCGATGGCGAGGTGCTGGACGCCCAGCAGGTGCAGGAACTGGTGCCGGCGATGGACTGCTCGAGCCGCGCACGCTACCCGATTCTCGGCGCCTCCTGGCAGCCGCGCGGTGGCGTGGCGCGTCACGACGCCGTGGCCTGGGGCTTCGCGCGCGGCGCCGACAGCCTCGGCGTCGACCTGATCCAGCAGACCGAGGTCACCGGCTTCCGCAAGCAGGATGGCGCCATCGTCGGGGTGGAAACCTCGCGCGGCTTCATCGGTGCCAAGCGTGTCGGCGTGGTCACCGCCGGCAACTCCGGGGTGATGGCCGAGAAGGCCGGCTTCCGTCTGCCGCTGGAATCCCACCCGCTGCAGGCATTGGTCTCCGAGCCGCTCAAGCCGATTCTCGACACCGTGGTGATGTCCAACCACGTCCACGGCTATGTCAGCCAGTCGGACAAGGGCGACCTGGTCATCGGTGCCGGCATCGACGGCTACGTGGGCTACGGCCAGCGTGGCAGCTACCCGACCATCGAGCACACCCTGCAGGCCATCGTCGAGATGTTCCCGATCTTCTCGCGGGTGCGCATGAACCGTCAGTGGGGCGGCATCGTCGACACCTGCCCGGACGCCTGCCCGATCATTTCCAAGACGCCCGTGAAGGGGCTCTATTTCAACTGCGGTTGGGGTACCGGTGGCTTCAAGGCCACGCCGGGGTCCGGCAACGTCTTTGCCTGGACACTGGCCAAGGGGCGCACCCATCCGCTGGCAGAACCCTTCTCCTATGACCGTTTCAACACGGGCAAGCTGATCGACGAACACGGCGCCGCTGGCGTCGCGCACTGAACCTGCCGTCAGGAGACGACCGACCATGATGCATATCTTCTGTCCCTACTGCGGCGAGCTGCGCGAGGAAGAGGAATTCCACGTCAAGGGCCAGGCGCATATCGAGCGCCCGAAGGACCCCGAAGCCTGCTCCGATGCCGAGTGGGGGGATTATCTGTTCTTCCGCAACAACCCGCGTGGCGTCCACCACGAGCTGTGGATTCACGCCGTGGGCTGTCGCAAGTATTTCAACATCACCCGCCACACCGTGACCTACGAGATTCTCGAGACCTATCGCATGGGCGAGCAGCCCACCATCACCGGTGAGACGAAAGCCGATCCGACCACGCAAGCCAAGGGGGTGAGCGCATGAGCCAGCAAGACAACCAGACCGCCGCTGCCCCGCGCCGTCTCGCCTCGGGTGGACGCATCGACCGCGCCACGCCGCTGACCTTCACCTTCAATGGCAAGCGCTATCAGGGCCTGGCAGGCGATACCCTCGCCTCGGCACTGATGGCCAACGGCCTCGACGTGCTCAACGCCAGCTTCAAGTATGCGCGTCCGCGCGGCCTGGTCGCCGCCGGTGCTGAAGAGCCCAACGCCATCCTGCAGCTGGGCAGCACCGAAGCGGGCCAGGTGCCCAACGTGCGGGCCACCCAGCAGGCGCTTTACGACGGCCTGGAAGCCCACGCCGTCAGCGGCTGGGTCAAGGCCCAGAAGGACCTGATGAGCCGCTTCCTGCCGCAGGTCGGCAAGCTGGGCGGCAAGTTCATGCCGCCGGGCTTCTACTACAAGACCTTCATGGCGCCGGCTTCACTGTGGATGACCTACGAGAAGTACATCCGCAAGGCCGCCGGTCTCGGGCGTTCTCCGCTCGAGGACGACCCGGACATCTACGATCACCTGCATCAGCACACCGATGTGCTGGTGATCGGCTCCGGCCCGGCGGGCCTGATGGCGGCGCTGGTCGCGGCCCGCAGCGGCGCGCGCGTCATCCTGTGTGACGAGCAGGAAGAGCTGGGTGGCTCGCTGCTCTCCATGTCGGCGGACTGTCTCGATCAGACCCTGGACGGCCAGCCTGCCATCGAATGGCGTGACGCGGTGCTGGCGGAACTCGAAGCCTGTGAGGATGTGCAGCTGCTGCCGCGCACCACCGCCAATGGCTATCACGATCACAACTTCGTGACCCTGCACGAGCGCCGTACCGAGCATCAGGCCGATCTCGCGCCCTTGAATGCCCGCGGCGCCCAGCAGGCACGTTCACGTCTACACCGCGTGCGTGCCCATCGCGTCATCATGGCCACCGGCGCCCATGAGCGGCCGCTGGTCTACAGCCACAACGATGTGCCGGGCAACCTGCTGGCCGGTGCAGTCACCACCTATCTGACCCGTTACGGCGTCGCCGCCGGCGACAAGCTGGTGCTGTCGGTCAACAACGACCACGCCTATCGCGCGGCGCTTGCCTGGGCGGCGGCCGGTCGTGAAGTGGTCGCGATCGCCGATGCGCGTCCGGCGCCCTCCGGCGTGATGGTCGAGGCGGTGCGTGCCGCGGGCATCCGCATCATCGCCGGCGCCGCCGTGATCGAGGCCAAGGGCGAGCGTCGCGTGACAGGTGCGCGCATCGCGGCCATCGATATCGATGCCTTCAGCGTGACGGGGGCAGTGGAAGAGCTCGCCTGCGACACCATCGCAAGCTCCGGCGGCTACAGCCCGGTGGTTCACCTGGCGGCACACACCGGCGCACGTCCGGTATGGAGCGACGAGATCCACGGCTTCCTGCCCGCGCTGGGCGCACCGATGCTCAAGGGCTTCGATGCCTGCGGCGCCGCCAATGGCAGCTTCGCGCTGGAAGATGTGCTGGTCGCGGCCTACGCCAGCGGTGTCGCCGCGGTGGAAGCCTGCGAGTTCGAGACTGCCCAGGCCGAGGTGCCTGCGGTCTCCGAACTTGCGGAAACGCCGATGCTGCCGCTCTATCAGGTGCCGCATGACAAGCCCACCGCTCGCGCGCCCAAGCAGTTCGTCGATCTGCAGAACGACGTCACCGCCGCCGGTATCGAGCTCGCCACCCGCGAAGGCTTCGAGTCCATCGAGCACGTCAAGCGCTACACCGCGATGGGCTTCGGCACCGACCAGGGCAAGCTGGGCAACATCAACGGCATGGCGGTCGCCGCGCGCTGTCTGGGGCAGACCATCCCCGACACCGGCACCACCGTGTTCCGTCCCAACTACACGCCGGTGACCTTCGGCGCCATCGTCGGCCGTCACTGCGGCGAGCTGTTCGACCCGATCCGCTACACCGCGATGCACGAATGGCACGTAGCGCAGGGCGCCAGGTTCGAGGATGTCGGCCAGTGGAAGCGCCCCTGGTACTACCCGCAGGGCAGTGAGGACATGCATGCCGCGGTCGAGCGCGAGTGTCTGGCGGTGCGCGAGAAGGTCGGCGTGCTGGACGCCTCGACCCTGGGCAAGATCGACATCACCGGTCGCGATGCGCGCGAATTCCTCAACCGCATCTACACCAACGCCTGGGCCAAGCTGGGCGTCGGCAAGGCGCGCTACGGCCTGATGTGTCACGACGACGGCATGGTGATGGACGACGGTGTCACCACCTGTCTGGCCGAAGACCACTTCCTGATGACCACCACCACCGGTGGCGCGGCCTCGATCCTGGAATGGCTGGAGCTGTGGCACCAGACCGAATGGCCGGAACTGGACGTGCAGATGACCAGCGTCACCGATCACTGGGCGACCCTGACCGTCACCGGCCCCGAGGCGCGTGCGCTGGTCGGCGAGCTGACCGACATCGACCTTGACCGTGACAGCTTCAAGTTCATGGAAGTGCGTGAAGGACTGATCGCCGACATTCCCGGGCGCATCTTCCGCATCTCCTTCACCGGCGAGCTGTCCTACGAGCTCAACGTGCCGGCCAACTACGGGCTGCATGTCTGGAAGCGTTTGTTCGAGTGCGGCAAGAAGTACGGCCTCACGCCCTACGGCACCGAGACCATGCACGTGCTGCGCGCCGAGAAGGGCTTCATCATCGTCGGTCAGGACACCGATGGCTCGATCACCCCGGAAGATCTCGGCATGCAGTGGTGTGTCGGCTACAACAAGCCGTATTCCTGGATCGGAAAGCGCGCGCTGTCGCGTCCGGATACCCGCCGCGATGACCGCAAGCAGATGGTCGGCCTGATTCCGACGCGCAAGAAGGCCGGCGATGAGCGCATCGTGCTGCCGGAAGGCTCGCAGATCGTCTTCGATCCTGAGCACGCCATCCCGATGCCGATGGTCGGCCACGTGACCTCCAGCTACTACAGCCCGACGCTGGGACATGGCTTCGCGCTGGCGGTGGTCAAGGGCGGTGCCAAGCGCATCGGCGAGACGGTGTTCCTGCCGCAGGCCGATGGCACGACGCTGGAAGCCGAAATCACCTCACCGGTGTTCTACGACAAGAAAGGGGAGCGCCAGCATGTCTGATGCCACCACACTCGACCCGCAAGCGGGTGCCGCCGTCGATGCGCAGCCGCAGGACATGACAAGTTCTCAGACGTCGGTGATCGACCAGCGCCCGACGCCCGAGGTCCACGCTCAGTGCGCCCGTTCGCCACTGGCGCATCTGTTCACGGCCCGCGATGACGGCGATGCCGGCGTCGTGCTGCAGGAAAAGGCGTTTCTCGGTCACCTGACGCTGCGCGGTGACCCCGCGCAGCCGGGCTTCGCCGAGGGTGTCGAGGCGGCGCTGGGCCTGGCGCTGCCGTTGACGCCGGCGACCCTCCACCACAATGAGGGCGGTCGCTCGATCCAGTGGCTGTCACCGGATGAGTGGCTGATCCTGGTGCCCGGCGAGGAAGCCTTCACTGTCGAGAAGGCGCTGCATGAGGCGTTGGCCGGCCGCTATCAGGTGGTCAACGTCAGCGGTGGCCAGACCGTCATCTCGCTGAGTGGCGACCAGGCGCGTCAGGTGCTGATGAGGTCAACGCCCACCGATGTGCACCCACGTGCCTTCCCGGTCGGACGTGGCGTGCCGGCGGTGTTCGCCAAGGCGACACTGGTGCTGCGCCGCGTCAGCGAGAGCGAATTCGAGCTGGTGGTGCGCAGAAGCTTCGCCGATTACCTCGGCCGCTGGCTGCTGGATGCCAGCGAGGAATTCGGGGTCTGC
>NZ_CFDJES010000034.1:0-12024 GCF_983723665.1 Cobetia sp.
CTCGCCATACCCTCCCCTTATCAACAAGCGTGCCAGTGAAACACTTGTTGCGGATGTTCAATCTCCAAGCGTTTTCCCCAGGACCCGATCTGCGTGGCACCCCTGCCAGCAACGTCATGTGCGTGGCAACTCCTGAGACATCAGGCACCATTAACTTCCGCTGTATTAGCCATATGCACCACAGAAGCGCGCCGTCAATGAAACGAACGTTGCGCCAGCAGGTGTCGCCGGGACTGGCACGGATGCTGCTCGTGTTTTGTGTGCTCCGCTCGTACGGCCCTGCATCCGACGCGCGCCGGCACGAGAAAGCCCTTCACGAGCCACCCATCATGAGAGAGCCCGCCATGTTGCGTCTCAAGGTCATCAATCCCAACACCAGCCAGGCGATGAGTCAGCAGATGGCGCACTCGCTGCAACGGCAGCTCTCCCGGGACGTCCACCTCGAGGTGCTGACTGCCGAGCATGGCGCCCCCAGCATCGAGACCGCCGTCGAGGAAGCCATGGCGGTGGTCGCGCTGCTGGCGCTGATCGCCCGTGATCGTGAGGGCCTGCTGGAGACCCCGCCCGCCGATGGCTATCTGCTGGCCTGCTTCGGTGACCCCGGCCTCGAGGCCGCCCGTGAACTGAGCCCCGTGCCGGTGATCGGCATCGCCCAGGCCGCCATGCACATGGCCACGCTGGCGGCTCCCTCCTTTGCCATCGTCACCAGCATGACCAGCACGCTGCCGATGTCCGAGCAGCTGCTGGAGCGCTATGCGATGCGCCCTCTGTGCAAGGCGCTGCTGGCCTGTGACGTACCGGTACTCGCGCTGTCCGAGGCGCGCACTCCCCCCGCGCCATTGCTGGAGCGCTGTGAACACGCCAGAGCCAGCGGTGCCGGCAGCATCGTGCTGGGCTGCGCTGCGATGGGGCCGCTGCGTGATGCCATCGCGTCAGAGATCGGCCTGCCGGTGGTCGATCCGCTGCTGGCGGGGCGCGACCTGCTGCTGACCCTGATGCGCCAGCCCGCTGTCGCTCGCGCGAAGCAAGCGGGTGAGGTGAAACCTCTCAGCGGTGTCTTTGCCCGGGGCCTGGCGGCCCTTTGACCCGCAGGCGAACTGCCCTTGGCTGGCGCCTCGCGACCGAAACGCAAACGCCCCCTCACTGCTGCCAGTGAAGGGGCGTTTGCATTGGCCGACTCTGACTCAGTGCTTGTCGTTCGACTCTCCCGAGTGGCTGCGATCGCCGACCACCGCCGTCACCAGCTTGCCGATACTCAACCCCTGCACGAGGATCGAGAACAGCACGATGATGTAGGTGGTGACCACCAGCGGCTCGCGGAAGTCGCCTTCGGGAATCGCCAGTGCCAGCGCCACCGAGATGCCGCCGCGCAGGCCACCCCAGGTGAGCACGCGCGTGGTGCCGGGACGGAAGGTGTACCAGCGACGCAAGAGGCTCAGCGGAAGGCCGATCAGCGCCAGGCGCGAGAGCAGGATCACCGCCACCAGCACCAGCGCGATGCCGATCGAGGTCAGCGTGATCGGCATCAGTACCAGTTCGAGGCCGATCAGCACGAACAGCACCGCGTTGAGAATCTCGTCGACCAGCTCCCAGAAGCCGTCCAGATAGCGGCGGGTGTTGTCGGACATGGCGCCATCACGCGCCATGTTGCCGATGATCAGCCCCGCCACCACCATCGCGATGGGGCCGGAGACATGCAGCGCCGAGGCCAGCGCATAGCCGCCCAGCACCAGCGCCAGACTCAGCATCACCTCGACCTGATACTGGTCGATGCTGCGCATCAGCTGGTAGACCAGCGCGCCCAGCGCCAGCCCGAGCAGGATGCCGCCGCCGGCTTCCTCGAGGAACAAGAGCCCCATGTGGCCGAGCTCGACCTCGCCGCTGCCGGCCGACGCCGCACTCAGCAGCGCGGTGAACAGCACCACCGCCACGCCATCATTGAACAGCGATTCGCCGACGATGCGGATTTCCATGTCGGCAGGCGCGCCGGCACTGCGCATGATGCCGAGCACGGCGATCGGGTCGGTGGGCGAGATCAGCGCACCGAACACCAGGCAATACAGGTAGGGCACCTCGATACCGGCCCACTGGAACAGCCACCAGGCGGCGGAGCCGATCACCAGCGTCGAGATCAGTACGCCCAGCGTGGCCAGCAGGCCGATGGAGCGGCGATAGGCCTTGAGGCGCGAGAGGTCCACGTGCAGCGCGCCGGCGAACAGCAGGAAGGACAGCATGCCGTCCATCAGCAGGCTGTTGAAATTGATGCGCCCCAACCAGTCTTCCGCGGTATCGGCCACGACGGTGGTCACCGCGAAGTGATCGAGCCCGATCACGCCCAGCGACAGCACCAGGCCGATGGCCATCACTCCGATGGTCGGCGGCAGGCGCAGGACGCGATGATTGAACCACATGCACACGGCAGTGATGGTGATGAACAGTGCAGCGAGATTGAGCATCCGAAAACGGTCCTTTGCAGTGGCGCCGATACCCCTGATGGCATGACGTCCTTGTCATTCTTTCCAGTTCTTCTGTCGCGTGAGCGGCCGCGTGGCTGTCTGAGCTGAGCGTGACTGTCCAGAGCGGCTCATGGCTACCAGAACGGAGCGCGGCTACCAGAGATCGCCGTGGCGTTCACGGTGGCAGAGATAGAGACGCAGCTCGAACTCACGTTGATGATACTCCGGCTGCATGTGACAGCAGAGCCGGTAGAACGCCTTGTCGTGGGCCTTCTCGCGCAGATGCGCCAGCTCATGCACCACGATCATGTTGAGCAGTGGCTCCGGCAGACGCCGGAACAGCGACGAGATACGGATCTCGTTCTTGGCCTTGAGCTTGTTGCCCTGCACCCGCGACACGAAGGTGTGCAGCCCCAGGGCGTTGTCGATGACGTGAATCCGGTCGTCGTAGATCACCTTGCTGATCGGCGCCGAGCTGCGCAGATACCGATTCTTCAGCGCCATGGTGTAGTCATGCAGCGCCCGCGCACCCTGCAGCTGATGAGGCTCGGGATACTTGCCGAGGAAGAAGGCTGCCGTCTTGCCCGACGCCAGCAGTTCACTCGCCTGCTGTTGGATCTCGGGGGCGTAGCCCTTGAGATAGCGTAGATCAGCCACTGGGCATCTCTCCTGTTGCTGTCCGAAGGAGGGCCAGAGACAAGAAAACCCGCCGAGGCGGGTTTTCTTGTCATGGCGCCGAAAGCGAGGGGCGAGACGTCCGCCACCTGCCAGGCCTGTCGAACTGGCGGACTTACAGGCCAGCGGCAGCCTTGAGGCCAGCGGCACGATCGGTCTTTTCCCACGGGAAGGCGGTGAAGGTTTCGGTCTTCTGCTCGCCGCTCACGTCGGTCCAGCTGTAGCTGTGCTCGAACGGCTCACGACCGAAGTGGCCGTAGGCAGCGGTCAGCTGATACATCGGGTGCGCCAGGTCCAGCATGGTGGTGATGGCGTACGGACGCAGGTCGAAGTGCTCGCGCACCAGCTCGACGATCTTGGCATCGCTGATCTTGCCGGTGCCGAAGGTGTTGATCGAGACGGAGGTCGGCTCGGCGACACCGATGGCGTAGGAGACCTGGATCTCGCACTTGTCGGCCAGGCCGCTGGCGACGACGTTCTTGGCCACGTAGCGACCGGCATAGGCGGCGCTGCGGTCGACCTTGGACGGGTCCTTGCCGGAGAAGGCACCACCACCGTGACGGGCCATGCCGCCGTAGGTGTCGACGATGATCTTGCGACCCGTCAGACCACAGTCACCCACCGGGCCACCGATGACGAAGTTGCCGGTCGGGTTGATGTGGTATTCGGTGGTCTCGGACAGCCACTCGGCCGGCAGCACCTGCTCGATGATCTCGCGCTTGACCATCGCGCGCAGGTCTTCCTGGGACACTTCCGGGTCATGCTGGGTCGACAGCACGACGGCTTCGACGGCGACCGGCTTGCCGGCTTCGTCGTAGCGGAAGGTGACCTGGCTCTTCGCATCCGGACGCAGCCACGGCAGCATGCCGTTCTTGCGCAGTTCCGCCTGACGCTCCACCAGACGGTGAGCGTAGTGGATCGGCGCCGGCATGAAGGAGTCGGTCTCGTTGGTGGCGTAACCGAACATCAGGCCCTGGTCGCCCGCGCCCTGATCTTCCGGCTTGGTGCGATCGACGCCCTGGGCGATATCGATGCTCTGCTTGCCGATCAGGTTGAGGACACCACAGGTCTCGCCGTCGAAGCCGACGTCGGAAGAGGTATAGCCGATATCGGTGATGACACGACGTACCAGCTCCTCGAGATCCACCCACGCGCTGGTGGAGATCTCACCGGCCACGATGGCAACGCCTGTCTTGACGAGCGTTTCGCACGCCACGCGTGCCTGCTTGTCGCGCGCGATGATGGCATCGAGCACGGCGTCGGAAATCTGGTCGGCAATCTTGTCCGGATGCCCTTCGGACACGGACTCGGATGTGAAGAGTGAGTATTCGCTCATTGGTCCTCGACCCTCTTTTCGGATGCGGGGATGATTCGGCCACTGACGGCAGACTGCGTTGACGACCGAGTAGAAACACGCTTGCGGCGCACGATGAAGCTCAACACGGGCGGTTGAGCCTCGGGGGGGCGAGTTTACACGCCACTTATGTGAGTTCCTAGCGCAATGGGGCCCGTGGGGCCGTCCAATCGAGACCTTTTTGCGACAAGCGCTGCACACAGGGTAATAAGCCGTTGCCACCTTTGGACGAGCGCGCATCCCGGATGCGATTTGCCGCGCCCTGTCATCTCGGTGACAATACCCGCCCGGAGATCACGCTCGGACGCGAGTCCGAGCGTACAAGGTTCACGCGACGCACTGTCCTTTCCGGCGCACTGTTTCAGGCGCACAGTCCTGAAGGAGACCCAGGCAGCAGCATGCCCTGGCTCTCGGGATGCACTGAGCGTCCGGCGCAGCACGCCGTGATTCATTGCCCCACTCTTGACGCCCGCAGGCGAGGAGCTACTGCATGCCTTCC
Source organism: Cobetia sp. (assembly GCF_983723665.1). Classification (NCBI taxonomy): domain Bacteria; kingdom Pseudomonadati; phylum Pseudomonadota; class Gammaproteobacteria; order Oceanospirillales; family Halomonadaceae; genus Cobetia; species Cobetia sp. Next base: position 4,985 of record NZ_CFDJES010000034.1, read on the forward strand.
CGTTTTGACCTGGCCAACGCCATCCGTGCACTTTCCATGGACGCCGTTCAGAAGGCCAAGTCTGGCCACCCCGGCGCCCCCATGGGCATGGCCGACATCGCTGAAGTGCTCTGGAACGACCACCTCAAGCACAACCCGGCCAACCCGAACTGGGCCGATCGTGACCGCTTCGTGCTGTCCAACGGCCATGGCTCCATGCTGCTCTACTCCCTGTTGCACCTCTCGGGTTATCAGCTGAGCCTTGAAGACCTGCAGAACTTCCGCCAGCTGCATGCCAAGACCGCCGGTCACCCGGAATACGGCTACGCGCCGGGCATCGAGACCACCACCGGCCCGCTGGGTCAGGGTCTGGCCAATGCCGTCGGCATGGCGATCGCCGAGAAGACACTGGCGGCGCAGTTCAACCGTCCGGGTCACACCGTCGTCGACCACACCACCTGGTGCTTCCTGGGTGACGGTTGCATGATGGAAGGCATCTCCCACGAGGTCGGCTCGCTGGCCGGCACCCTGGGTCTGGGCAAGCTGATCGCCCTGTATGACGACAACGGCATCTCCATCGATGGCGAAGTCGAAGGCTGGTTCACCGATGACACCGCCAAGCGTTTCGAGTCCTACGGCTGGCACGTCGTCTCCAACGTCGACGGCCACAAGCCGGAAGAGATCAACGCCGCCATCGCGCTGGCCAAGAGCCACGACGACAAGCCGAGCCTGATCATCTGCAAGACCGTGATCGGCTTCGGCTCCCCGAACAAGGAAGGCACCGAGTCCTGCCACGGCGCGCCGCTGGGTGATGACGAAGTCGCTGCCACCCGCGAGAAGCTGGGCTGGACCCACGCGCCCTTCCACGTTCCGGAAGACATCTATCAGGGCTGGGACGCCAGCGAGCGCGGCGCCAAGCTCGAGAGCGACTGGGATGCACGCTTCGCCCGTTACGCCGAAGCACACCCGGAACTGGCCGCCGAGTTCACCCGTCGTCTGGAAGGCAAGCTGCCGCACGCCCTGACCAGCGAGAAGATGATCGAGGATGCCCAGGCCGCCGGCGACAGCCCGGCCTCGCGCAAGGCGTCCTTCGAGTGCCTGAACCAGCTCGGCCCGCAGCTGCCGGAACTGCTCGGCGGCAGTGCCGACCTGGCCCCGTCCAACCTGACCTTCTGGAAGGGCGCCCAGGCGATCACCCGCGAAGACTTCAGCGGCAACTACCTGCACTACGGTGTGCGTGAGTTCGGCATGGGCGCGATCATGAACGGCGCCGGTCTGCACGGCGGCTTCATCCCGTACGGCGCGACCTTCCTGATCTTCATGGAATACATGCGCAACGCCGTTCGCATGGCCGCCCTGATGGGTCAGCAGGCCGTCTACGTCTTCACCCACGACTCCATCGGTCTGGGCGAAGATGGCCCGACGCACCAGCCGATCGAACAGCTGACCAGCCTGCGCACCACGCCGAACCTGTCCACCTGGCGTCCGGCGGATGCCGTGGAGACCGCGGCAGCGTGGGATGCAGCCATCAAGCGTCACTCCGGCCCGACCGCGCTGATCCTGTCGCGTCAGAACCTGCCGCACCAGAACCGCGACAAGGCCCAGCTGGCCAACATCAGCCGTGGCGGTTACGTGCTGAAGGACGCCGCCAACGGCCAGCCGGAAGTGATCCTGATCGCCACCGGCTCCGAAGTCGGCCTGGCGATGGATGCCGCCGCCGAGCTGGAAGCCGCCGGTCGCGCCGTGCGTGTCGTGTCCATGCCGGCCACCGACCTGTTCGATGCGCAGGACGCGGAATACCGCGAATCCGTGCTGCCGTCTTCCGTCACCGCGCGCGTGGCGATCGAAGCCGGTCATCGTGACTACTGGTTCAAGTATGTCGGCCTGAACGGCGACATCATCGGCATGGAGACCTTCGGGGAATCCGCGCCGGCTGGCGACCTGTTCAAGCACTTCGGCTTCACGGTCGAGAACGTGGTCGAACGCGCCAACAAACTGCTGGGCTGATCACCGCCTGACCCACCCCGTCGATGACGGAGTGGGATGCAGACCGACGCCGCCGCCTCCCGCTGGGAGCGGCGGCGTTTTCGTCTGTGCGACACTCGAGGAGCCCTCAAGCGTCACCGGCTGTCGCCTGTAGTCGACGTGGCTCACACGAGTCGCGGCTTGATGACACGATTCATCCTGCATGAGCGGTCATTCTCCGGCGATCATGCCCACGACAGACAGCGCAGACGGCGACTACACAACCCCTCCAGTTGGGTAGTGTGACTACGTGTCCTTAGACGAAAAAAACCAGAAATCAGGCGCTTGCGCGCCTTTCGCTCCCTCCGCCCAGCAAAGCGATGCGCTACCATGGACCCCCTGAAAAACACTCGGAACACGACACCCTTGAACCACCAGCCGCCTCTGCCCACCGCCGACGCTCCCCAGGGAGACAAGGCGTCCCGACGCCAGGGAAACGCTCCCTTGCGAGTGGCCATCAATGGCTACGGACGCATCGGTCAGTGTGTGCTGAGAGCGCTGGTAGAACGTGAAGCACGCGGTGAGGCACTGCCGCTGGAAGTGGTCGCGATCAACGAGCTGTCAGACCTGGACACCATCACCTATCTGACCCGCTACGACACCACCCACGGCCGCTTCCCCGGCACGGTGGAACAGCGCGACGGCCAGCTGGTCGTCAACGGCCATGCGATCAGCATCCTGTCCGAGGCCAATCCAGATTGCCTGCCCTGGCGGGCATTGGGGATTGACCTGGTGCTGGAGTGCTCCGGCAGCTTCAAGGACCGCGCCACCGCCGAGCGGCATCTGGCGGCAGGCGCCGGCCGGCTGCTGTTCTCCCAGCCCGGCGATACCGACGCCGATGTCGATGCCACCATCGTGTGCGGCATCAATCAGTCGGCGCTGGCCCCCGCCGAGGCGGGACAGCCAGGCAGCGGCATGCGCATCGTCTCGGCGGCGTCGTGCACCACCAATTGCCTGATTCCGATTCTGACGGTGCTGGAAGAGGCCTTCGGGCTGGAGCGCGGCGTCACCACCACGGTGCACTCGGCGATGAACGACCAGCCGGTGATCGACGCCTACCACCAGACGGACCTGCGCCTGACGCGCTCGGCGATGAGTTCGATCGTGCCGGTGGACACCGGCCTGGCCAAGGGCATCAACCGCCTGATGCCGCACCTGGAAGGACGCTTCGAATGTCTGCACCTGCGCGTGCCGACCATCAACGTGTCCTGCATGGACATGTCCATCGAGGTGAAGCGTGACGTGAGCGCGGATGAGGTCAATGACCTGCTGCGCGAGGCCTGCGCCCAACGCCTGCAGGGCCTGATGGGATTGAGCGAGGAGCCGACGGCATCCATCGACTTCAACCACGATCCGCGCTCGGGTATCGTGGATGCGACCCAGACCCGTGTTGCCGGCGGCCGGCTGATCAAGATGCTGTGCTGGTTCGACAACGAATGGGGCTTTGCCAATCGCATGCTGGACGTCGCCACCCATTGGCACGCCTGCGAGATGACAACGCCTCTGGCGAGGGAAGCTCTCTCCACCGATTCACGACCAAGGAACCCGTCATGAACGTGCAAACGATGACCGCCCTCGACCTGTCCGGAAAGCGTGTGCTGATCCGCGAAGATCTCAACGTGCCGATCCGCGACGGTCAGGTGACCAGCGACGCGCGCATCCGTGCCAGCCTGCCGACCATCAAGGCGGCACGTGACGCCGGCGCACGCGTGATGCTGATGAGTCATCTGGGCCGCCCCACCGAGGGTGAGCCGGAAGACCAGTTCTCGCTGGCACCGGTCGCGGCACATCTGGGCGAGCTGCTGGGCAGCCCGGTGCGCCTGATCAACGACTACCTCGACACGGCACCGGATGTCGCCGAAGGCGAGGTCGTGCTGCTGGAGAACGTGCGCTTCAACAAGGGCGAGAAGAAGGACGAGGAATCCCTGTCCCGCGCCTACGCCGCGCTGTGCGATGTCTACGTGATGGATGCCTTCGGCACCGCGCACCGTGCCCAGGCCTCGACCCATGGCGTGGCACGCTTCGCCCCGGACGCCTGCGCCGGCCCGCTGCTGGCCGCCGAGCTGGAAGCCCTCGAGAAGGCACTCGCCGCACCGCGTGCGCCGATGGTCGCCATCGTCGGTGGCTCCAAGGTCTCCACCAAGCTCGACGTGCTTAAGGCGCTGTCCGACAAGTGCCATCAGCTGATCGTCGGTGGTGGCATCGCCAACACCTTCATCGCGGCGGCCGGTTACAACGTCGGCAAGTCCCTCTACGAGGCTGACCTGCTCGATACCGCTCGCGCGCTGATGGACAAGGTCGAGATCCCGCTGCCGACCGACGTCGTCGTCGCCACCGAGTTCTCCGACAAGGCCGAAGCCGTCGTGCGCGCCGTCGCCGACGTCCAGGACGACGAGATGGTCCTGGATATCGGTCCGGAGACCGCCTCGCGCTTCGGTGCGCTGCTCAAGGACGCCGGCACCATTCTGTGGAACGGTCCGGTCGGCGTGTTCGAGATCGAACAGTTCGCCAACGGCACCGAGCAGCTGGCGATGGCCATCGCCGAGAGCGACGCCTTCTCCATCGCCGGCGGTGGCGACACCCTGGCGGCCATCGACAAGTACGACGTCGAGTCGCGCGTCTCCTACATTTCTACCGGTGGCGGCGCCTTCCTCGAATACGTGGAAGGCAAGGTACTGCCGGCCGTTGCGGCATTGGAAGCCGCAGCAAGCTGAACCCGCCTGTGTCCTCATTGGCGCAGGCTTAGAGTCACGGCCACAAGGTCGCTCCCCGTCAGCTGACGGGGGGCACCCGACGCTTCTCCACTCGATTCCTCAAAAAGACAGGTGATGTCATGGCATTGATCAGCATGCGCCAGATGTTGGACCACGCAGCCGAGTACGGATACGGCATCCCGGCGTTCAACGTCAACAACCTCGAGCAGATGCGCGCCATCATGGAAGCCGCCGATCACACCGATTCTCCGGTGATCGTCCAGGCCTCCGCCGGCGCACGCAAATACGCGGGCGCGCCGTTCCTTCGCCACCTCATCCTGGCTGCGGTGGAAGAATTCCCGCATATCCCGGTGGTCATGCACCAGGATCACGGCACCTCGCCGGCAGTCTGCCAGCGCTCCATCCAGCTGGGCTTCAGCTCGGTGATGATGGACGGCTCGCTGGGCGAAGACGGAAAGACCCCGACCAGCTACGAATACAATGTCGATGTGACCCGTCGCACCGTCGAGATGGCCCACGCCTGTGGCGTGTCCGTCGAAGGCGAACTGGGTTGCCTCGGCTCGTTGGAAACCGGCATGGCCGGTGAAGAAGACGGCATCGGTGCCGAAGGCAAGCTGGACCACGACCAGATGCTGACCGACCCGGAAGAAGCCGCCGACTTCGTCAAGAAGACCCACGTCGATGCCCTGGCCATCGCCATCGGCACCTCCCACGGCGCCTACAAGTTCACCAAGCCGCCGACGGGTGACACCCTGTCCATCCAGCGCATCAAGGAAATCCACGCCCGCATCCCCGAGACTCACCTGGTGATGCACGGCTCTTCCTCCGTGCCGCAGGACTGGCTGGAAATCATCAACGAATACGGCGGCAAGATTCCGGAAACCTACGGCGTGCCGGTCGACGAGATCGTCGAAGGCATCAAGCACGGCGTGCGCAAGATCAACGTCGACACCGATCTGCGTCTGGCCTCTACCGGTTCCATCCGTCGCTTCATGGCGCAGAACCCGTCTGAATTCGACCCGCGCAAGTATCTGAAGGAATCCGTGAAGGCGATGCGCGACATCTGCATCGCCCGCTACGAAGCCTTCGGTGCCGCCGGTCATGGCAGCAAGATCGACCCGATCAACCTCGAAGCGATGTTCGAGCGTTACAACCGTGGCGAGCTGGACCCGAAGATCAACTGATCGGGCGGCACCCGCCAAGGTCTCCCTGCCTGCCCGCACGCGAACAGGCAGGGAATGAAGAGAAAGGCGACCCTTCGGGGTCGCCTTTTTTATGCGCCTCAGGGTGCCAGCCTCTCGCGCACGCAGGTATCCTTTCGAGATTCCGTTTGGCATTGATCATTCATCACCGTATCGCAGGAGACATCATGGCCTCGCTCAAGGATCAACTGTCCGGGCTTGTCTATTCCACCGAACATGGCGCAACCTGCCCTGAGTGTCGGCGTGCCGAAGCCGAGTGCGAATGTGCCGACCTCGCCGAGCGTGATCGCCTGGCAAGCCTCGATGGCGTGGTGCGTATCCGTCGCGAGACCAGCGGTCGCAAGGGCAAGGGCGTGACCACCGTGAGCGGGATTCCGCTCGCCGAGAAGGAACTCAAGGCCCTGGCCAAGACTCTCAAGCAGCGGTGCGGCACTGGCGGCAGCCTCAAGGATGGCATCGTGGAGATCCAGGGCGATCACCGCGAGACGCTCAAGGCTGAACTCACGCGGATGGGCTATACCGTCAAGCTGGCCGGTGGCTGAACGCCTGCTGCGCGCACCTTTGCCTTCCATCTCGCTGCACAAGGGATTTCCATGCTGAACTTCATCACGCCACGCCGGTCTTCGGCTCGCACGCTCTCGCTCTCTGGCCTGCTGCTGGCCACGTTCGGGCTGGGTGGCTGCATGACCGGCCCGGACTTCACGCAGCTGGAGGCGCGCGTGGTGCCGCAGCAGGCCTTCACGGCACCGCCGGATGCGATGCTGGAAGTGCGCCTGGTGGATGTCTCCCGCGCCGACGCCGAGGCCGGGCTGATTGCCAGTACCCGCTATGGCGGCCTGCGTGAAGGGCCTTTCCCGGTCAGCCTGCAGTACGACCGCAATGCCATCGAGGAAGGCCATCGCTATGCGCTGCAAGCCGATGTGCGCAGCGAGGGTCGCCTGTATTGGATCAATGACAGCGCGGTGCCGGTGCTGGGTGACGCCAGCACCTCACAGGGCGAGGTCGAGATCCCGCTCACGCCGCTGCCGCGTGCGCTGGGCCATTGATGGCGCGCTCGCCCGGCCCGACCAGTACGCTCGACTTGACCAGTAGGCCCGTCTCTCACCGATAGGACACCCCA
>NZ_CFDJES010000034.1:12124-16189 GCF_983723665.1 Cobetia sp.
GACCAGTACGCTCGACTTGACCAGTAGGCCCGTCTCTCACCGATAGGACACCCCAATGGATTGGCTGGAATACCTGTTACCTGTCTTCTTCCTTACCCCTCTGGGTGCCATCGCGCTGGTGGTGCTGGGCATGCGCGGCCTGCATGAGCGGCGCATCCAGTCGCCGCTGACCCGCCGCCAGCTGCGTGAACCGGGCCAGAGCCTGCGCGATCGTCTCGACGAGGCCTTCCAGGCGCTGTTTCTCGACGGGGCGCTCGGCCCGCTCATCACCTTGAGTCCGCTGGTCTACGGCATGGGGCGCATGGTGTTCGGCGAAGAGCAGAACTGGCTTGAGTGGGCCGCCTACGGTCTGGCCTGTGCGCTGCTGGTGCTGGTGTTCGCGCTGCGCCTGACGCGTCACTTCCAGCGCATCCGCAAGCTCAAGCTGGGGCTGGCCTGCGAGCTGTCCATCGGTCAGGAACTCGACCAGCTGATCCGCCCGGAACAGCTGACCAGCATGGTCTATCACGACGTGCCGGCCGATGGTTTCCATATCGATCATCTGGTGGTCACCCCCGCCGGCGCCTATGCCATTCGCACCAAGGCGCGCTCGCGGCCGCTGGATGCGCTGGGCGCACTCAAGGATGAGGTCAAGCTCAAGGATGGTCGCCTGTACTTCCCGGGCTATCGCGAGCGCAAACCGCTGCGCGAGACACGTACCGCACGCGACTGGACGGCCGCCTGGCTGAAGCGTGAATGCGGCGTCGACGTGCCGGTGCAGGGGCTGCTGGCACTGCCGGGCTGGCAGATCGTGCGCGAGGGGACCCAGCGCGAGAATGACCCCGAGGTCGTCAATGGCGAGGGCCTGGCCGAGTGGCTGAGCACCCATTGCATGGCCCCCGAAGAGGGTTGCCCGACCCTGGATGACGCCCTCAAGCAGCGCATCAACGAGGCGATTCTCGACCGCGTCCAGGCCGAGCGCCTCGCTACCAGTTGATCCTTTGCCATGCTCCGGCCCCTCGGAGCATGACAGCGCCAGACAAAGGCTTGCCAAGGCGGCCCGCCCGGCGTTAAATACGCGCCGGTCCAGCCTTGGCAACCTTATCGCGCTATCGCAATGATGGCACTCTTGGCGACATATCCCGCATGAAACTCATCACCTTCGACGCTTTTCGTACCCTCGGCATTCCCGGTGTTCGTTATATCAAGCCGGAGCGCATGCTGGATCACCTCGACGAGATCCGCGCCGCCGATATCCTGCTGTTTCCCGAATACTGGCAGATCACCACCCTGGTCTACGGCCTCGGCAAACGCATCTTCCCCAGCCTGCCCAGCTACGCGATCGGCCACGACAAGGTCGAGCAGACACGCGTCTTTCAGGCCATCTGCCCGGACAATGTGCCACCGACCGAGATTCGCGGCGCCAGCCGTCAGGCAATCGACGATATCGAGGCGCGCTTCGGCTACCCGCTGATCGTCAAGGAAGTCAAAAGCTCGATGGGCGTCGGCGTGAAGCTGATCCAGTCGCGAGGCGAGCTGGAGGCGCATGCGGCGGAGCATCCGGTGCTGTATGCCCAGCCGCGCCTGGAGATCGACCGCGACCTGCGCATCGTGGTGGTGGGTGGCGAAGTCATCACCGCCTACTGGCGCGTCACGCCGCTGGGCGGCTATCGCTCCAATGTCAGTCAGGGCGGCGAGACGGCCTACGACAATATTCCGGCGCCCGCCATCGCCCTGGCCCTGCACCTGGCCGAGGCATTGAGTGTCGATCATGCCGGCTTCGATATCGCGATGGTCGATGGCCATCCGCTCGTGTTCGAGTTCAACCGCCTGTTCGGCAATCAGGGCATCCCGGACAGCTCGCGGCGCATCGGTGCCGCCATCCTCCGCCATCTGGCGCTCGACAGCAGCGACAACGACCCGATGCCACCGCTACTGACGCCGCGCCGGGTGCGCCGCGCGACACTCGAGGAAACCGGCTGACGCCTTGCGGGCCAGTCATCACGCTACGTCCTTGCCTGCCCTGAACGACAAGACGCCGCCCAATGGGCGGCGTCTTGTCGTCTGGCACTGGCCGTTCAACCGGCCAGGCGGCTCATCTCCTCACAGGCGTGAGGGACGGCTGTGCGGGTCGCCTTCGATATGATCCTTGGGCGGGTCCTGCCGCGGCTTGCCTGCTGCCGGCACGTCCTCGTCGGGTATTTCCCAAGTGCCGTCTTCGGTCCAGGGGTCGTCTGCCGGGAACTCCTCGATGTTGATTTCCTTGACCGTGTAATCCGGCTGGTAGCGCAGGTCATAGTGCGCGGCACGCACGATGGAGATGCACAGCATCAAGGCCACTGCCAATAGCGGCACACCCCCGATGATGGAGGCCGTCTGCAGGGTCTCCAGCCCGCCGATGAACATCAGCACGATGGGCATGAACGACAGGGCGAAGGCCCAGAACAGGCGGTTCCAGCGCATCGGCTCTTCATCGACTTCCTTCTGGACCACAGCGGCCAGAATGTAGGAGATGGAGTCGAAGGTGGTCGCGGTGAAGATCAGCGCCAGCAGCGTGAAGGCGAAGATCACCACGTAGTCCAGCGGCAGCGTGTGCAGCATCGCGAAGATGGCTGCGGTCGGGCTCTGGTCATTGAGAATGGTGACCACGTCCAGCTCACCGGACAGCTGCAGGTAGAGGCCGTAGTTGCCCATCACCATGAAGAACAGGAAGCAGCCCATGGTGCCGAAGAACATCGAACCGGCGACCATGGCGCGGATGGTGCGGCCCCGCGAGATACGCGCGATGAACAGCCCCACGCTGGGCGCGAACACCAGCCACCAGGCCCAGTAGAAGATGGTCCAGTCCTGCGGGAAGTGCGTGTCCTCGAAGCCCTTGAACTCGGCGAACGGTTCAAGCCAGGTGGCCATGTGGATCAGATTGCTCATCACGCGGCCCAGCGCATCCAGCCCGGTATTGGCCATGAACAGGGTCGGCCCCGCGATGAAGATGAACAGCAACAGGCCGACCGCCAGCCAGAAGTTGATGTCTGACAGCAGCTTGATGCCCTTCTTGAGGCCCACGTAGGCGCTGTAGCCGAACAGGGCGGTACACACCAGCAGCACCACGATCTGCGTAGTCAGCGACTTGGGCACCCCGAACAGCTCGTGCACCCCCTCGTTGATCATCGGTGCCGCCAGACCCAGGGTGGTCGCACCGCCGCCCAGCATGCCGAAGATGAAGCTGATATCGATCAGCTTGCCCAGCCAGCCATGCGCCAGCTTTTCGCCCAGCACCGGCATCAGCGCCTCGGAAATCTTCAGCACGCTGTGGTGACGCACGTAGTAGAAGTAGGCGATCGGCACGGCGGGAATCAGGTAGATCGCCCATGCCAGCGGGCCCCAGTGGAAGATGCCGTAGGCCGCGGCCCATTCCGCTGCCTCCGGTGTCTGGCCTTCCACATGGAATGGGGGCGACTGGTAGTAGTAGACCCACTCGATCATCGACCAGTACAGGATGGAGGCCCCGATACCGGCACAGAACAGCATCGCCGCCCATGAGACGATGGAGAATTCGGGCTTCTCCTCGGCATCACCGAGCTTTATCTGACCGATGTCGCTGAAGATGATGTAGATCATGAAGCCGCCGGCCCCCACGCCGAGCAGCAGATAGAGCACGCCGAGCTTGCTGGTGACGAAGTTCTTGGCCGCCGATACCCACATCGCGCCCTGCTCGGGGAAGATGACCAGGGGCAGCGTCACTGCCAACAGCAGGAAGATCGAGCCGAAGAAGGTCGGCTTGTCGATCATGTCGAAGGGCTTTTCCGGCCGATCCCCCGCCGCCCTGGCGGATACCTTTCGGGTTTCCTTGCTCATATATAAGCCTCATTTATCGTTATTGCCATACATGATAACAGCTTATCATGAGTGATTGCGATACACGCATCCCCACTGCGTACAATCCTAGTACAACGATCCAAGCGGCTACGTAAAGTCAATTTAACGCAAGCAAGTCATTTATTAGCGCATGACAGGCCTTGGCGTTAAGGCCAAGAGAAGAGCAGGAAGCACGACGACAGGGCTGGCAGCGACAGGCAAATCAGCAGG
>NZ_CFDJES010000034.1:16289-17709 GCF_983723665.1 Cobetia sp.
ACCGCGAAGTGGTCCGTCATGCCGCCGATGAAGTCGAGCATGCGCCGATAGCTGCGGTAGAGGTCCCAGTCCTTGGTCGGCGTGTTCTCGCCGATCAATGCCAGCACACGTTGATGCTTGAAGCTGGAGCGCCCCTTGGTATGCAGCTCATGCGCAGCGCCGATGAAGGCCTCGAGCAGGATACCCAGCGTGGTGTAGGCGCCGATCTCCAGCTTGGCCTTGCGCTCGTTGCGGAAGATCTTCTGGCGCGCCAGATTCTTGGCTTCCCGCACGCCCCAGCCGAGGTCGGGGTGGCAAAGGTCGAGCAGGTCTTCACTGAGCGTGCCGGCCAGCAGTTCCGTCTCGCGCTGCACGAAAGCCTCGGCGACATCATTGACGGCACGCTCCATTGCCGCGCCTCTCAACGCCGCCACCTTGCGCCGCTGGGAGGTGCCGCGGGCGACCATCTCCTGATATTCGCGCGGCTCGCCACCGCTGATGCCGGTGAGAATCTCGAACACTTCCTCGAACTGCAGGATGCCCATCTCGAGGCCATCTTCCAGGTCCAGCAGCGCATAGCAGATGTCATCGGCGGCCTCGACCAGCCACGCCAGCGGGTGACGGCACCAGCGGCCATCGGCCCGCGCCAGCAAACCACAGCGCTCGGCGACCTGATCCAGCAGCACGCGCTCGCTCTGATAGCAGCCGAACTTGCCGCCCGCCGTGGCGTGCTCCACCGTCCACGGGTACTTGAGCAGCGTGCCCAGCGTCGCTGCCGTCAGGCGCATGCCGCCATGGAACTGGTTGTATTCGATCTGGGTAACGATGCGAAAGCCCTGGGCATTGCCTTCGTAGGTGAGCAGGTCCTCGCGCTCGGCATCGCTCAGCCCGGCCAGCCGACCGTGATCACTGGCGGCCTCGGCGGCGAACCAGTCACGAATGGCGTACTCCCCGGCATGCCCGAAGGGCGGGTTGCCGATGTCATGCCCCAGGCAGCCGGTCTGGACGATGACGCCGAGATCCGACGGCGTGATCCAGTCGGGCAACTGCTCCTTGAGCTTCTCGCCGACCATCATGCCCAGCGAGCGGCCGACGCAGCCGACCTCCAGCGAGTGAGTCAGCCGCGTGTGGATATGGTCGTTGTCGGTCAGCGGGTGGACCTGGGTCTTGCGCCCCAGGCGACGGAAGGAGCCCGCGAACACGATGCGGTCGTGGTCCTTGTGGAAGGGAGTCCGCCCCATCTCACGCGATACGGTGCCCGGTGCGTCATGCAGGCGACTCGGTTCCAGCAGTCGCTCCCAGCTCATCGATGACATCAGGCAACTCCTTGGCAGGCGCCGAGTACTGGCGCCGGCGAGCAGATAACAGGTGAATGACGCGCATAAAAAAAGAGAACAGGGATTGTGGCACCCTGTTCTCCTTGTCTCCAGCCCGCTCAGGC
>NZ_CFDJES010000034.1:17809-21627 GCF_983723665.1 Cobetia sp.
CCTCAGTCCTCGGCCAGCGCCGGCAGCAGCACCTTGAGCTTGCGGGTCAGGGTGTTGCGGCCCCAGCCCAGCAGCTCGGCGGCTTCGCCCTTGCGGCCACCGGTATGCTTGAGGGCCGTCTCGATCAGGATGCGCTCGAAGTCGGGCACCGCCTCTTCCAGCAGATGGGTGTGGCCGGCGGCGAGTGCGCGGTCCGCCCACTCGCGGAAGGCACCACGCCAATCGCCGGAGGCCGCCTCGGTGCCGCTGGCATCGCGCAGCTCCGGCGGCAGGTCCTCGATCATCACTTCACGCCCCGAGGCCATCACCGTCAGCCAGCGACAGGTGTTCTCGAGCTGGCGCACGTTGCCCGGCCAGTCGAAGCGCGTCAGGTGTTTCTCCGCGGCCTCCGTCAGCACCTTGGGCTCGGTCGACAGCTCACGCGCGGCCTCGCCCAGGAAGTGGCTCATCAGACGCGGAATGTCTTCGCGACGCTCCGACAGGCGCGGCAGATGCACGCGAATCACGTTGAGGCGGTGGAAGAGATCCTCACGGAAGCGCCCATCCTCGACCAGCTTTTCCAGGTGCTGGTGCGTCGCGGCGATGATGCGCACGTCGACCTTGACCGGCGTGATGCCACCGACACGATAGAATTCGCCATCGGCCAGCACGCGCAGCAGGCGGGTCTGGGTCTCGGCGGGCATGTCACCGATTTCATCGAGGAACAGCGTGCCGCCATCGGCCTGCTCGAAGCGCCCGCGGCGCAGCGCCGTGGCGCCGGTGAAGGCGCCCTTCTCGTGGCCGAACAGCTCCGATTCCATCAGGTCCTTGGGAATCGCCGCCATGTTGAGCGCGATGAACGGCTTGGCGGCGCGCGGCGAGTGCTGATGCAGCGCCTGGGCCACGCGCTCCTTGCCGGTACCGGACTCGCCGTTGATCAAGACGGTGATATGCGACTGTGACAGGCGGCCGATGGCGCGAAAGACTTCCTGCATCGCCGGCGCTTCGCCGATGATTTCCTTAGTCAGCCCTTCCGGCACGGCGGCGGGCGCCTTGGATTCACGGGCATGCGCCACGGCGCGCCGTACCAGCGCCAGCGCTTCATCGACATCGAACGGCTTGGGCAGGTATTCGAAGGCGCCGCCCTGATAGGAGGCCACGGCGCTGTCGAGATCGGAATGCGCCGTCATCACGATGACGGGCAGGTCCGGGTACTTCTCGCGCACGCGCGCCATCAGGTCGAGACCATCGGTTCCGGGCATGCGGATATCGGTGATCAGGACATCCGGGCACTGACGCATGATGCTGGCTTCGGCCTGATCGGCACGCTCGAAGGTTTCCACCTCGAGGTCGGGTTGTGCCAGAGCGCGCTCCAGCACCCAGCGAATGGCACGGTCGTCATCGACGATACAGACGCGGGCAGTCTCGCTCATGTGTGATCTCCAGAAGTGCCGGCTAGCGGAATGAGTAATCGGAATTCGGTATGGCCGGGGCGCGAGTCACACTCGATCAGCCCCTGATGCTGGTGCAGGATGCCCTGGGCGATCGACAGCCCGAGCCCTGAGCCTTCGGCGCGCCCCGAGACCATCGGGTAGAACAGCGTCTCGCGCAGGCTCTCCGGTATGCCGGGGCCGTTGTCGATGATCGCCAGCTCGCAGACCAGCCGGTGGCGCTCATGGCCCAGCGTGAACTGCCGGCGAGCGCGGGTCCGCAGCGTGATCTCGTAGGGGGCTGCGTCAGGCTGCGGTGAATCGGGCTGTGGCTGCTCATTGAGGGCCTGGGTGGCATTGCGCGCGATGTTGAGCACCGCCTGGATCAGCTGACCTTCGTCGCCGATCACCTCCGGCAGGCTCGGGTCGTAGTCGGCGCTCAAGGTGATGGCGCTGCCTTCCGCCTGCAGCAAGGCCCGCACCCGCTCGGTCACCGCATGCACATTGACCGGCGCCTGCAGCGGCGGCCGGTTCGGCCCGAGCATGCGATCGACCAGATCACGCAGGCGGTCCACCTCCTCGATGATGATGCGCGTGAACTCCACCATCTGCGGTTCGGGCAGATCACGTTCGAGCAGCTGGGCGGCACCACGAATGCCGCCGAGCGGATTCTTGACCTCGTGCGCGAGACCACGCGTCAGCACCTTGACCGCCTCCTGGCGGGCGATCAGCGCTTCTTCGCGCGAGATCTGCATCAGGCGGTCACGCGGTTCTATCTCGACCAGCAGTTCATTGGCGCTGATGGGCGTCGCGGTGAAATCCACCGTCAGCGCTTCATTGGCCGCGTTGATGATCTCGGCCTCACGCTGGGTGTAGGGGTGCTGTTCCTCCAGCGCCTTGCGCAGCACATTGATCAGGGTGTCATCCAGCCCGGTCATGTTGTCGGGCGTACTGCCCTTCACACGCACCAGACTCACCGCCAGCAGCGTCTCCGCGGCGGGATTCATCCAGACCATCTGCAGCTGTGAGTCCAGCACCACCACGGCAGTGTTCAGGTGTTCGAGCAGTCGTTGATGCATGGGTTTGTTCGCCATCTGCAGTACGTCTCCCTGTTCTGCAATAACCGCGCCAGTCTGGTGCAGGCACCGAGAACACGGCGTCCGATGCTGTGCAACCATTTCTGGCCCCTCATATTGGCACCAAAATGGTGCAGGCAGAAAAACGCGCTAGAATCCGCGTTGCCTCTCTTCGCTGCCAGGTGGCCCGACATCGACTGGCCCAGACACGAAAAAGCCGCCCGAAGGCGGCCTGTCAGCGAAGGAGAAACGCGCGAAGAAAGCAGGCCGCCCAGACGCTGCTAGCCACCGCCAGCATTGGCAGGGTTGTTGGGGTTGCGAGGCAGATTGACGCTGGCGCGCTGCACATAGACCACCTTCGGCTCGCTGGTCTGGCGCACGCGGCCGGTGGAATCCAGCAGCTCCGCCTGGATGACATGCTTGCCACGCTCCAGCGCCGGCACCATGAAGACGGTGCTGTGCATGGCGGATTGAGACGGCGCACCGTCCACGGTCACGCGCACCTTGTCTTCCGGGCGCAGCTTGGGCTCGATTCCCAGGCGCACCGCCAGATTGCCCGCCTGCCCGGTCTGCAGCGTTTCCTCGTTGGACGGGCTCTGGATGGTGAAGGTGGTATAGCCACGGAAGGCCACATCTACCGCAGGCGCCCGGGTGCGGGTGCTCTCGCTGGATGAGGAAGAACTCACGCGCGACGGCGTGCTGCGCCGCGGCGGCAGGGATTCCGTCGACGGCACCACGCTGAGCGGCGTCAGCTGCACCTTGCTGCCGCCCGCAGGCTGATCACTGAAGACCACGTTGCCGTTGGCATCGACGTGACGATAGACCTGGGCCGCCTGAAGATCGAACGACAGGCTCGACAGCATCAGCGTCGCTGCCAGCAGCAGGCACTGCAGTGGCTCGGGGCGCGCTGCTGGCAGTGCACGCGAGTCAGTCGCGGGGTTCGCGACGCGCAGGGAGGATACGAAGGGCCACATCCGAAGATTCCTGAAGAGAGTCATGGGAGGCCAGAAGCCGCAGGCAGCTCCAGCGGGTTGGGTCTATCGACAGGCGATCCTGCTGCCTGATGACAAGGCTAACAAGTTACAAAGCTTACCGCGTTGATGCCAGCATTTGGGGCCTTCGACAAGACGCCTGTGTGCATTGACTGTCACGCAAGGCTACCACCGCGCCCTGCAGGTCTGTCATCAGCATGGCCGATCTCAGGGAAAAGGATCAGGGGCAGAGCAAAGGATCAGAGCAAAGAGATAGAACGAAACAGGGCCATAATGAAAAACAGGGCCACAACGAAAAACAGGGCCACACCTGTCGGTATGGCCCTGCTGTCGTCATCGTC
>NZ_CFDJES010000034.1:21727-25695 GCF_983723665.1 Cobetia sp.
TACATGTCGAATTCGAGCGGGTGAGTCGCCATGCGCAGGCGCTGGACGTCTTCGCCCTTCAGCTCGAGGTAGGCATCGATCATGTCGTCGGTGAAGACGCCGCCCTGGGTCAGGAACTCACGATCGCCGTCCAGCGCGGTCAGGGCCTGTTCGAGGCTCTCGGCCACGGTCGGGATGGACTTGGCTTCTTCGGCCGGCAGGTCGTAGAGGTTCTTGTCCATCGCGTCGCCCGGGTGGATCTTGTTCTTGATACCGTCGATACCGGCCATCAGCATCGCGGAGAACGCCAGGTACGGGTTGGCCGTCGGATCCGGGAAACGCGCCTCGACACGCTTGCCTTTCGGGCTGGCGGTGTACGGGATACGGATGGAAGCGGAACGGTTGCGGGCAGAGTAGGCCAGCATGACCGGCGCTTCGAAGCCCGGCACCAGACGCTTGTAGGAGTTGGTGGACGCATTGGTGAAGGCGTTCAGGGCACGAGCGTGCTTGATGATGCCGCCAATGTAGTAGAGGGCCATTTCGGACAGACCCGCGTACTCGTCACCGGCGAACTGGTTGTCGCCATCCTTCCAGAAGGACTGGTGAACGTGCATGCCGGAACCGTTGTCACCGACCAGCGGCTTGGGCATGAAGGTCGCGGACTTGCCGTAGGCGTGAGCCACGTTGTGGATCACGTACTTGAGTTCCTGAACCTCATCGGCCTTCTTGACCAGGGTGTTGAACTTGACGCCGATCTCGTTCTGGCCGGCGTTCGCCACTTCGTGGTGGTGAACTTCGACTTCCTGACCGATGGCTTCCAGGGTGTTGCACATGGCAGCACGGATATCGTGGAAGCTGTCGATCGGCGGGACCGGGAAGTAGCCGCCCTTCAGACGCGGACGGTGACCCAGGTTGCCGCCTTCCGGCGTGGAATCGGTCGCCCAGGCACCTTCTTCGGAAGAGATCTTGAACATGGAACCGTTCATCTCGTTCTTCCAGTGCACTTCGTCGAAGATGAAGAATTCCGGCTCCGGACCGAAGAAGGCGGTGTCGCCCAGACCGGTGGACTTCAGGAATTCCTCGGCACGCTTGGCGACGGAACGCGGGTCGCGCTCATAGCCCTGCATGGTGGCCGGCTCGATGACGTCACAGCGCAGCACCAGGGTGGTGTCTTCGGTGAACGGGTCGAGGAAGGCAGTGCCGTCGTCCGGCATCAGGATCATGTCGGATTCGTTGATGCCCTTCCAACCTTCGATGGAGGAACCATCGAACATCTGGCCGTTCTCGAAGAATTCCTCATCCACTGTACGCGCCGGGATGGAGACGTGCTGCTCCTTGCCCTTGGTGTCGGTGAAGCGCAGATCAACCCACTTGACTTCGTGTTCTTCAATCAGGGCAAGTGTCTTCTCAGCCATGGTAATTCTCCGATGGAGCCGGCGGCTCTGGTTACAGTTGGTGTCAGCGTTGTCTGGGGTTATTGCTCTATTTTGTAAGCCTTTTCTCTCATGGTCGGCGTCGTTATGCCAGCCATCAGACAGGATGCTCTAACAATGCAGCGAGCGTGCCAGAATGGCGCACGCCGCAGCGCTAATTTCAGTAAGTTAATGAATATGCTGAAAAAAAACATCACCATCTTCATGCATGCAGCACGAAAACCCGACCAGAGATGGGCCGACAAGGTGCAAAAATTCTTGCCGCGCAGTGCAGATTCATCATTTGAGTGCACCAAAAAACGCCATTGCTCCACATTGGTGCAAAACACTGAATCCCGGGGATTTCTCCGCTCACACCCGATGATCACGTCAGCATCACATTGCGGTCATTTCTTTCTTTCATCCTCATGTTTGCCTCGACTCACAAGTTTTTTTCATCCGCGACAAGGGCGCGGAAAAGACTTGAGAGACAACCATTTGGGCACTTCAGGCCAATTGAAGGCACTCGCTGACTCGCCTCGTGAATGCACGATGCTGGCAGGAGGCATGCCATGCCCCCTATAATGCGCCCCAAATCACAAGCGCCCGGTACGCGAGCGCCCATTTTCCGCACAGGTTCCCGTCGTGATCGAGAAACTTCGCAACATAGCCATCATCGCCCACGTTGACCACGGTAAAACTACCCTGGTCGACAAGCTCCTGAGTCAGTCTGGCACCCTGGACCGCAAGGCCGAGGGTCAGGAACGCATCATGGATTCCAACGACCAGGAAAAAGAGCGCGGCATCACCATTCTCGCGAAGAACACCGCGATCCAGTGGAACGACTACCACATCAACATCGTGGATACCCCTGGGCACGCTGACTTCGGTGGCGAAGTCGAGCGCGTGATGTCCATGGTCGATTCCGTGCTGCTGCTGGTCGATGCCGTCGATGGCCCGATGCCGCAGACTCGCTTCGTGACCCAGAAGGCATTCGCCCAGGGCCTGAAGCCGATCGTCGTCGTCAACAAGATCGACCGTCCGGGCTCTCGTCCTGACTGGGTCGTTGACCAGATCTTCGATCTGTTCGACAACCTGGGCGCGACTGACGAGCAGCTCGACTTCCCGATCATCTACTGCTCTGCCCTCAACGGCATTGCCGGTATGGATCCGGAAGACCTGAAAGACACCATGGACCCGATGTTCCAGTCCATCGTCGACATCGTCGAGCCGCCGAAGGTCGAGCTGGACGGTCCGTTCCAGATGCAGATCTCCGCACTGGACTACAACAGCTACGTCGGCGTCATCGGTCTGGGTCGCATCAAGCGCGGCGCCGTCAGCCCGGGTCAGCAGGTTTCCATCATCACCAAGGAAGGCGCTGTCCGTAAGGGCAAGATCGGCCAGGTCATGACTCACATGGGTCTGGACCGCGTGCAGACCGACAAGGCGACTGCCGGCGACATCGTCTGCATCACCGGTATCGAGAACCTCGCGATCTCCGACACCATCTGCGACACCGCCACTGTCGAGGCGCTGCCGCCGCTGACCGTCGATGAGCCGACCGTCTCCATGACCTTCCAGGTCAATGACTCTCCGTTCGCCGGTCAGGACGGCAAGTTCGTCACCAGCCGCAACATCCGTGAGCGTCTGGACCAGGAACTGATCCACAACGTCGCACTGCGCGTCGAACAGGGCGAGACTCCGGAGAAGTTCGTCGTCTCCGGTCGTGGTGAGCTTCACCTCTCCGTTCTGATCGAATCCATGCGTCGTGAAGGCTTCGAGCTGGCCGTGGGCCGTCCGGAAGTGATCATCAAGGAAATCGACGGCAAGAAGCAGGAGCCGTACGAAGAAGTCATCATCGACTGTGAAGAGCAGCACCAGGGCTCCATCATGGAAGAGCTGGGCTACCGCAAGGGCGAGCTGACCAACATGAACCCGGATGGCAAGGGTCGTGTGCGTCTGGACTTCATCATCCCGTCTCGCGGTCTGATCGGCTTCCGTGGTCAGTTCCTGACCCTGACCTCCGGTACCGGCATCCTGACCAGCCGCTTCGATCACTACGGTGATCTGAAGGAAGGCGCAGGCGTCGAGCGTCGCAACGGCGTCATGATCTCCATGGTGCCGGGCAAGGCGCTGTCCTACGCCCTGTACACCCTGCAGGAACGTGGCAAGCTGATCATCGGTCACGGTACCGAAGTCTATGAAGGCATGCTGGTCGGTATCCACAACCGCGCCAACGACCTGGTCGTGAACCCGACCAAGGCCAAGAAGCTCGATAACATGCGTTCTACCGGCAACGATGAAAACATCGTGCTGACGCCGCCGATTCGCTTCACCCTGGAACAGGCGATCGAGTTCCTGGATTCCGATGAGCTGGTGGAAGTCACTCCGCTGCACATCCGTATCCGCAAGAAGTACCTGAAAGAGAACGAGCGCAAGCGCGCCAGCAAGTAAGCTGGCCCAGCCAGCCCCCTGCCTGATGGCAGGGGGCATCGTGCTCAAACGCAAAAGACCCGCCAACTCGGCGGGTCTTTTGCGTTTGAGCACTTTTCGCTGTTGCCGCAAAGGGCAGCATGA
>NZ_CFDJES010000035.1:0-13706 GCF_983723665.1 Cobetia sp.
CAGGGTTGAAGGCCCGCGACCATTGTCGTCTCGCTTGCTGGCGCGACAGTCCGCATGCTTTGGTCATGTCAGGTGACTGAAGGGCAGGGAGGCGGCGATGGGCAATGATGTGGACAGTGACGAGCGCGGCAATGGCCAGCAGGGCCAGCGACTGGCGGCGACCGTGTTGCATGGCTTCGATGAATATCGATCACGCTTCAAGCAGATCTCCAGTGATGCGCGGCGGCGCTTCATCGAGGCCGACTGGCGTGAGGCACAGCAGGCCTCCGCCGCGCGTATCAACCTCTATGACGAGAAGGTCGCCGCCACCATGGAGCGGCTGGAGCGCGCCTTCGAGCCCGACCGCCTGTGCGAATGCACCCTGTGGGGCGAGGCCAAGCGGCAGTACATGGCGCTGATCGATCAACGCCTCGACTACAAGCTGGCCGAGACCTTCTACAACTCCATCTTCTGCAGCGTGTTTTCCCATCGTCACATCCGCGATGACTGGATGTTCGTCTCGCCATCCCGCCAGAGGCCGGCACGCCATTCCGGCTTGAGCATCAGCCATCGTGTGCCGGTCGAGGGTGACTGGGCCGGGGCACTCGAATCCGTGCTCAACGAGGCGCCGCTGGGGATCGCCTTCGAGCATCAGGGGCGCGATGTGACGCTGGGCGCCGAGATGTTGCTCGCGACGCTGCCTGAGGCGGTGCGCGATGCGCCGGACGCCGCCTTCGAGATGCTGCGCAGCGTCTTCTATCGCAACAAGGGGGCCTATCTGGTCGGGCGCATCGAGGGTGGCGGCCAGACCCTGCCGCTGGTGTTGCCGGTGCTGCATACCGAGCGCGATGGCGTCTATCTGGATACCGTGATCATCGAGCCGGAAGAGGTCTCGATCATCTTCTCCTTCACGCGGGCCTATTTCCAGGTCGAGATCGAAGTGCCCAGCGAGGTGGTCGGGTTCCTGCAGACCCTGATGCCCGAGAAGCCCATCGGCGAGCTGTACGCTGCCATCGGCTTCTACAAGCATGGCAAGACCGAGCTGTTCCGCGGCCTCAACCAGCATGTGGCGAGTCGCTCCGATCAGTTCATCATCGCGCCGGGCGTGCGCGGCATGGTGATGGCGGTCTTCGTGCTGCCCAGCTACCGGCTGGTGTTCAAGCTGATCAAGGACCGCTTCGCCCCCGGCAAGGACATGAGTCGTGATCAGGTGCGCGAGAAGTACCGTCTGGTCAAACGCCATGATCGGGTCGGGCGACTGGCCGATACGCAGGAATTCTCGAACTTCACCGTCGGCAAGGACCACTTCGACCCGGCCTGCCTCGAAGAGCTGCTGGAGGTGTGCAGCTCCTCGATCAGCCTGCGCGGCAACAAGGTGCTGATCCGTCACTGCTATACCGAGCGCATGATGACGCCGCTCAACCTGTATCTCGAGGAGTGTGACGCCGAGGAAACCCGCGCGGTGCTCAATGATTATGGCAATGCGATCAAGCAGTTGGCTGCCGCTGACATCTTCCCCGGCGATATGTTGCTCAAGAACTTCGGCGTCACGCGCCACGGGCGGGTGGTCTTCTATGACTACGACGAGATCAGCTACCTGACCGAGTGCAACTTCCGTGAGATTCCCGAGGCACGTTACCCTGAGCAGGAGCTGGCCAGCGAGCCCTGGTATTCGGTGGGGCCCAACGACATCTTCCCCGAGGAGTTCGGCCCCTTCCTGTTTGCCGATATTCAGCTGCGCAAGCTGTTCTACGAGCTGCATCCCGAGATCTTCCAGGCCAGCTGGTGGCGTGGCCTGCAGGACGCCATCGCGCAAGGGCGCGTGATCGATGTCTACCCTTATCGCAACAAGCGGCGCTTCGGTGTCGATCGCAGTCAGGATTTCATCGATGACTGAGTGTGATCGCCATGCCCGCTGTTCGATCCTGTCCAACGCCAGAGAGAGTGCTAGATGAGTGAAGGCTTCAAGGACCCCGGTGCACGTCACGGACGCCATCTGGTCGTGTTGAGTGGCGCCGGCATCAGTGCCGAGAGCGGCCTGCGCACCTTCCGCGCCGAGGATGGCCTGTGGGAAGAGCATCGTCTGGAAGACATCGCGACGCCGCAGGCCTTCCGACGTGACCCCCAGCAGGTGCTGCGCTTCTACGATGACCGCCGCACCCAGGTACGCCGCGCCAGGCCCAACGCGGCCCACAAGGCGTTGGCTGAGCTGGAGCAGCACGGCTTTCGCGTCTCGGTCATCACCCAGAACATCGACGACCTCCACGAGCGAGCGGGCTCGCGCGAGGTCGTGCATCTGCATGGCGAGATTCTCAAGGCGCGCTCCAGCGTCGACCACGGCCTGCGCTATCCCTTGCCGCGTGGCGGCATTCGCCTCGGGGACCTGTGTGACAAGGGCAGTCAGCTGCGTCCGGACGTGGTGTGGTTCGGTGAGGCGGTGCCGCTCTACGCGGTCGCCGAGGAGATCGCCGCCGAGGCGGACCTGCTGTTGATCGTCGGCACCTCGCTCAAGGTCATGCCGGCGTCCAACCTCTATGCAGCAGCGCCGCTGGATGCCCCCATCGTGCTGGTCGACCCGAATGCCGATGAACTGGCCGAGCCCGGCGTGCTGCCGCTGGCCGAAAGTGCCGGTCAGGCGGTACCGCGCCTTGTGCGCCATTGGTTGTATCAGGGCCACCTGGGGCTGCCTGATACGTTATGATGCGCGCCTTCAGGCCTGCCATGGGAGGCGGGCCAGCAATTTCCGGGAAATCGATGCCCCGGGCGACCGAAAAGTGAAAAGCATGTTCGAGACGCTGAATCGTTTCTTCCCCTTGTGGGCGCTGGTCTTTGCCGGCATCGCCGTGGTGGCTCCGACGCCGTTCGTGGCGCTCAAGGACACCATTCAGCCTCTGCTGGCGCTGATCATGTTCGCCATGGGCCTGACCCTGTCGCGTGACGACTTCATACGCGTGGCACGTCGCCCCGGCCCGATCGCGCTTGGGTTGCTGCTGCAATATAGCGTGATGCCGCTGGCCGCCTTCCTGATCGCGCGTCTGCTGGGGCTGGACCCGGCGCTGACGGTGGGCATGGTGCTGGTCGGCGCCACGGCAGGGGGAACCTCCTCCAACGTGATGACCTGGCTGGCCGGCGGACACGTGGCGCTATCGGTCTCGATGACCATGGCCTCGACGCTGCTCTCCATCGTGATGACGCCGCTGCTGACCTGGTGGCTGCTGGGCACCGATATCAACGTGCCGGTCAGCGGCATGTTGCTGAGCATCGCCAAGCTGGTGGTCGCCCCCATCGTGCTCGGCGTGGTCGTGCACCACTTCGCGCGTGATCTGATCCGCGAGTGGGAGTCGGCATTGGCGAGTCTGGCCATGCTGGCCATCGTGCTGATCATCGCCATCGTGGTCTCGCTCAACGTCGGGCGCCTCGCCACGCTGGGCCCGCTGGTCGCGCTGGCGGTCGTGGCACACAATGCCATCGGCCTGAGCGCCGGCTATGGCCTGTCGCGTCTGTTCGGGCTGGATGAGCGCACCTCGCGCACCATCGCCATCGAGGTCGGCATGCAGAATTCCGGCCTGGCGGCGTCACTGGCCAGTCAGTTCTTCTCCGCCACGGCGGCGCTGCCGGGGGCGATCTTCTCCATCTGGCACAACGTCTCGGGGTCGCTGCTGGCAGGCTACTGGAAGCGTCGTCCGCCCAAGTTCGTGACCGGCAGCAAGCACCGCTACGAGGTCTGATCCCGCGAGTTGGCCGCCTGAGCTGTGATAGAGGAATAGGAGAAAGGGACGCGCATGCTAGAATGCGCGTCCCTTTTTCTTTGGTTCTGACTGCTCATCATGTGTGATTCCCGCCCCCCGCCGGCTGATGGCGACGATATCGCCGCCTGTGCGCCTCAATCTGCTTCCGCTGTCGCCTCCAGCGT
The DNA here is from genome assembly GCF_983723665.1 of Cobetia sp. Taxonomy (NCBI): domain Bacteria; kingdom Pseudomonadati; phylum Pseudomonadota; class Gammaproteobacteria; order Oceanospirillales; family Halomonadaceae; genus Cobetia; species Cobetia sp. The sequence goes on from NZ_CFDJES010000035.1 coordinate 3,893, forward strand.
CGATGGCGACGCTGTGGCAATCGATACCGTCGCGCCAGGCGAAGGCAGTGGCATCACCACGCTGCCCAGTGGCGAGCCGGAGGCGTGGCATGGGCGGCATCCGCGCCGCGAGTTCAAGGCGCGCGGCAGTCAGGTGATTCGCTGTGAGGCGTGCCGCCTGCCCAGGCTCAATTGCCTGTGTCCCTATCAGGTCACCGCCGAGTCGCGGATCAAGTTCTGGCTGATCACCCATCCGCTGGAGCATTACAAGCCGACCAATACCGGGCGCCTGATCTCGGATGTGCTGGCGGGCACCGAGGTCTTCAGCTGGTATCGCGTCGAGCCGGACCCGCGCCTGCTGGCGCTGCTGGAAGATGAGCGCTATCAGCCCTTCATCATCTTCCCGGATGACCAGCCCGATTACGCCGACCGCGTGGTCGACGTGAATGCCATCGCCGGCGTCGGCGCCGATGTGGCAACGCATACCGCCAGTGGCGAGGCGCGCATTCCGGTGTTCATCCTGCTCGATGGCACCTGGCGTCAGGCGCGGCGCATCTTCCGCAAGAGCCCTTATCTGGACGGCCTGCCGGTCCTGCCGCTGCACACTCAGCGCCTGACCCGCTATCACCTGCGCAAGCCTGCCTCCGAGGCGCATCTGTGCACGGCGGAAGTGGCGGCGGAGCTGCTGCGTCAGGCGGGGGAGGAGAACGCGGCCAGCGTGCTGGATGACTACTTCGACGCCTTCAACGACTGCTATCGTGCCAGTCGCATCCACTATGTGCTGGAGCCGACCGCGCCGATGCGCCGCCTGCTGGCGCGCCGTGACGCCACTACCGGCGAGTCATAGTCGAAGCGCCACAAAGAAAACGCCCCCGTCGGATTCCTCCGGCGGGGGCGTTTGCGTTCAAGGTGATGCTCTTGGCCTTCTGGCGGCTATCAGCGCCGCCAGAAGGCCGGCGTGAACAGCACCAGGATGGTGAAGATCTCCAGGCGTCCCAGCAGCATGGCGAGGATCAGGATGCCCTTGGCGGCCCCCGGGATATCGCCATAGTGGGTCGCGACCTCACCCAGGCCCGGCCCCAGATTGTTGAGCGCCGAGCCGACCGCTGACCACGCCGTCACCTGGTCAAGCCCGGTGGCCAGCATGCCCAGCATCATCAGCACGAACAGCATCAGGTAGACGGAGAAGAACCCCCACACCGCTTCAGCGACACCCTCGGAGATGCGCATCTTGCCGACCTTGACCGACAGGATGGCATTGGGGTGGATCAGACGATGGATCTCGCGCACGCCCTGCTTGAGGATCAGCAGGATGCGGATGACCTTCATGCCGCCACCGGCGGACCCGGAGCAGGCACCGATGAAGGCGGCGATGAACAGCATCATCGGCAAGACGCCCGGCCAGCCGGTGAAATCGGCGACGCCGAAGCCGGTGGTGGTGGCCACCGAGACGGCCTCGAACAGGCCGTGGCGCAGCGCCTTGCTGTCATCGTAGCTGCCGGTGAGCAGCAGGCCGGCGATGGTGACGCAGGTCAGGATCAGCAGCAGGATCAGGAAGAAGCGTGTCTCCGGGTCGCGCAGATAATGACTGATGCGCCCCTCGCGCCAGGCGGCGAAGTGCAGGCCGAAGCTGATCGAGGACACCACCATGAAGAACACGCAGATCATCTCGATGCTGGCGGAGTCGAAGTAGCCGATGCTGGCGTCGTGGGTCGAGAAGCCACCGACCGCGACGGTCGAGAAACTGTGGCCCAGGGCATCGAACCAGCTCATGCCGGCCGCCCAGTAACTGGCGAAGCACACCAGCGTCAGCGCGGCGTAGATGTACCACAGCGCCTTGGCCGTCTCGGTGATGCGCGGCGTCAGCTTGGAGTCCTTAAGCGGGCCGGGAATCTCGGTGCGGTAGAGCTGCATGCCGCCGATGCCGAGTGTCGGCAGGATCGCCACCGCCAGCACCACGATCCCCATGCCGCCCAGCCATTGCAGCTGCTGGCGGTAGTAGAGGATGGAGTGGGGCAGCAGATCGAGCCCCGTCATCACCGTGGCGCCGGTGGTGGTGAGCCCCGAGAACGACTCGAACATGGCATCGATGATGGTCAGGTTCGGGTCTTCGGCGAGCAGGAAGGGCAGCGAGCCGAAGGCCCCCAGCACGGTCCAGAACAGCACCGTGATCAGGAAGCCATCGCGATTGCGCAGCTCCTTGCGGGCGTGCCGATTGGGGTAGAAGAGCGCGAAACCGGTCAGCAGGGTGATGCCCATCGCCACGGCGAAGGCGCTCAGGGTGTCGTCCTCGAAGACCCTCGAGATCAGCATCGGCGGCACCAGCGTCAGGCTGAACAGCATCAGCAGGATACCGAGGATGCGAGAGATCACGCGTAGGCTCATGCGGCGCCTCCCTGGTAGAGGCGCTGCGTGGCGAGGCCGCCGAGTGACGTTCGGGGCGGACGCGAGCGGGGGACGGAAGTCATGGAGGCCGGCATCAGAAGAAGGTCAACCCGACCTGGAACAGACGCTCCACCTCGCGGATGCGACGCTTGTCGACCACGAACAGGATGACGTGGTCGTTGGATTCCACCACCAGGTCATGATGCGCCACCAGCACTTCCTTGCCGCGTACCACGGCACCGATGGTGGTGCCCTCCGGCAGGTTGATATCCTCGATGCGTCGGCCCACCACCTTGGAGGAGCGCTCATCGCCGTGGGCGATGGCCTCGATGGCCTCCGCCGCACCACGGCGCAGCGAGTGGACATTGACGATGTCACCCTTGCGCACGTGGGTCAGCAGGCCGCCGATGGTCGCCTGCTGGGGCGAGATGGCGATGTCGATCTCGCCGCCCTGCACCAGGTCCACGTAGGCCGCGTTGTTGATCAGCGTCAGCACCTTCTTGGCGCCGAGTCGCTTGGCCAGCATCGACGACATGATGTTGACCTCGTCGTCGTTGGTCAGCGCGCAGAAGATGTCGCAATCCTCGATGTTCTCCTCCAGCAGCAGACGCTTGGAGGTGGCGCTGCCGTGCAGGACCACGGTGCGATCGAGGCGCTCGGAAAGGTCGGTGCAACGCGCCAGCGAGTGCTCGATGATCTTGACCTGATGACTGTGCTCCAGCGTCTCGGCCAGACGCTCACCGATATGGCCGCCACCGGCGATCACCACCCGGCGGAAGTTGCGATCGACGCGTCGCAGCTCGCCCATCACGGTGCGGATGTCCTTGCGTGCCGCGATGAAGAACACCTCGTCATCGGCCTCGATCACGGTGTCACCGCGCGGGATGATCGGACGATTGCGACGATAGATGGCGGCGACGCGGGTATCCACGTTGGGCATGTGGCGACGCAGGAAACCGAGCTCCTGACCGACCAGCGGCCCACCGTAATAGGCCTTCACCGCGACCAGCTGGGCGACGCCATTGGCGAAGTCGAGCACCTGCAAGGCGCCGGGGTATTCGATCAGGCGGCGGATGTGGTCCGTCACCACCTGCTCGGGGCTGATCAGCACATCCACCGGAATGGCGTCATGCGAGAACAGGCCCTTGCGGGTCAGATAGGCGGTCGAGCGCACACGCGCGATCTTGGTCGGCGTGTGGAACAGGCTATGGGCGATCTGACAGGCGATCATGTTGACCTCGTCAGAGTTGGTCACCGCGATCAGCATGTCGGCATCCTCGCCACCCGCCTGCCGCAGGATCTGCGGATAGCTCGCCGGCCCCGTGACCGTGCGGATGTCGAGTCGGTTGTGCAGCTCGCGCAGCCGTTCGCTGTCGGTATCCACCACCGTGATGTCATTTTCTTCATGGGCCAGGTGTTCGGCGAGCGTTCCGCCGACCTGACCTGCGCCCAGAATGATGATTTTCATGTCCGGCTCGTCCGCTGTTGCTCAGTCGGCACAGGATAAACCAGTGCCAGGACGGAAGACAGCCGCGCCCCGAGAGTCGGGGCGCGGCTGTCCGGGAATGTCAGGCGTGGCGTCTCATGTCATCACGGACGTCGCGCCGACACGGCTCACCTGGCTGTGGTCAGGCGCTGGCCTTGGTGATGTGGGCCAGGTAGAAGCCGTCGTGACCATTGACCTGTGGCAGCATCTGGCGGCCAGCACCGGAGACACGGCCCCAGTCGGCCTTGATGGTCTCGGCCTTGGCGTCCGGCGTCGCGGCCAGGAAGCGGTCCATCACGCGGGCGTTTTCCTGGGTGATGATGGAGCAGGTGCCGTAGACCAGGGTGCCGCCGGGCTTGAGCATGCCCCACAGATTGGCCAGCAGCTTGCCCTGCAGGCGCGCCAAGTCGCCGATGTCGTTCGGGCGACGCAGCAGCTTGATGTCCGGGTGACGACGGATGACGCCACTGCCGGAGCAGGGCGCGTCGAGCAGGATGACGTCGAAGGCTTCGCCGTCCCACCAGTCGCGTTCGCTGGCATCGGCACATACGACGCCGGCACCCAGTTCCAGACGCTCCAGCGTCTCTTCCACGCGCTCGAGGCGCTCGCCGTCGATGTCGATGGCGGTGGCGTCCAGGCCCGGGAAGCGCTCCAGCATGTCCGCCAGCTTGCCGCCCGGCGCGGTGCAGGCATCCAGCAGGCGCACGCCTTCACCCTCGGCGTTGATGGCCGTCACGGCCGGTGCCAGCAGCTGACCGGCCAGCTGTGCCGCTTCATCCTGCACGCTGACCAGGCCTTCCTCGAAGCCCGGCAGGGCGCTGACGTCGCAGGCGCTGGTCAGGGTGATGCCGTGCTCGGCGAACGGGCAGGCCACGCCTTCGATCTCGGCTTCCGCCAGCTGGGCGAGGTAGTCGTCGCGGCTGATGGCGGCGACATTGACGCGCAGCGTCATCGGCGCCTGGGCGTTGTTGGCCTCGGCGATGGCCTGCCAGTCGTCCGGCCAGTTGCGCTGGAAGGTATCCAGCAACCACTGGGGGTGGGACAGGGCGACGGCGGGGTCCTTGTCGACCTCGGCTTCCAGCGCTTCCTGCTCACGCTGGAAACGACGCAGACAGGCGTTGAGCACACCGGTGGCCCAGCCCTTGCCCAGGCCACGTGCGGCGCCAGCGGTCTCACCGACGGCGGCGTGCGGGGCGATGCGCATGTACAGCAGCTGATAGAGGCCGAGCAGCAGCAGGGCGTGGATGTCCTGATCCTGCGACTTGAAGGACGACTTCAGCAGCTTGCCCGCCAAGGCATCCAGACGCGGCAGCTGACGGCAGACGCCGAAGCACAGTGCCTTGTAGAGGCCCTGATCACGCCCGGCGACGCCGGACGGCAGGCTGTCCAGGTTCAGCGAGGTACGCGCGGCCAGCACCGGGGCCAGCGTCCGCGCAGCCGCGACACGCACCGCAGCGCCCGGCGAGGCCGGTGCATTGTCAGGCTTGCGACGGGCGCCGCCATGCTTGTGAGCGCCGCCCTTGCTGCGGGCCGGCGGCAGGGAGTTGCGCTTCTTGCCGTTGCCCTTGGAGGACGGGTTGTCTGACTGGCTCATGCGGAAGTCTCGGTCTGGGAATCGGTATCAGGGGCGTGATCTGCGCCGAGGACGAGGCCCTCGGGGAAGCGCGCAGCACGGGAATTGAGCAGGTCCTTGACGGACAGCGGCTTGGCGCCGGGCAGCTGGGCGCGAGTGATCTCGAGCACCTCATGGCCATCGCCGCAGGCGATGCGCAGGCAATCCTTGCCGGGTGCCAGCAGGGTGCCGGGCGTCACGCTGTCGGTGAGGCGTTGCTCACCGGTGCGGGACATCCACAGGCGCAGCGGCTCGCCTTCAAGGCGGGTCCAGGCCACCGGCCACGGATTGAAGGCGCGGATGCGCGCGTCCAGCTCGGCGGCAGGGCGGGTGAAGTCGAGTTCGGCCTCGGCCTTGGAGAGCTTGGCGGCGTAGGTCACGCCCTCATCCGGCTGGCGGGTCGCGGGCAGGTCGCCGGCGGCGATGGCGTCGAGAGCCGTGACGATGGCCTCGCCACCCTGGGCCGCCAGCGCATCGTGCAGCTCGCCACCGGTGGTGCTGGCGGTGATCGGGGTGCGACGGATCAGCAGCATGTCACCGGTATCCAGGCCGGCATCCATCTGCATGATGGTGACGCCGGATTCGCTGTCACCGGCTTCGATGGCACGCTGGATCGGCGCGGCACCGCGCCAGCGCGGCAGCAGAGAGGCGTGGATGTTCAGACAGCCCAGACGCGGAATATCGAGCACCGCCTGCGGCAGGATCAGCCCGTAGGCCACCACCACCATGATGTCGGCCTCGAGGTCGCGCAGGATCTGACGATCGGCCTCGTCCTTGAAGTTGAGCGGCTGATGGACGGGGATATCGTGCTGGAGCGCCAGCTGCTTGACGGGGCCCGGGGTCAGCTTGCGACCACGCCCGGAGGGGCGATCAGGTTGGGTGTGGACACTGATGATCTCGTGGCGACTGCCCAGCAGGGCGGACAGACACTCGGCGGCGAAATCGGGGGTGCCGGCAAAGGCGATGCGCAGGGCTTTCGACATGTGCTATGACTCATGTAGGAGCACGGAGGCGGCCGTGCTCAAGGTGCTGACGGTTGCGGCAGGACGGCCAGCGCGACAGACGCGGCTGATGGACCAGTAACCGCACGAAGGCCGAGGGGATGCCCTCGGCCTTCGTGCGGTGCCGCCATGCGCTCAATATCGGCCGTGTGGCCGAGCGTGAGAGATCAGGCTTCTTGCAGCTTGTGACGCTTCTGCATCTTCTTCATCACCCGATCACGCTTGAGCGGGGAGAGGTAGTCGACGAACAGCTTGCCTTGCAGGTGGTCGTGCTCGTGCTGGATGCAATGTGCCAGCAGGCCATCGGCTTCCAGTTCGTAGGCATCGCCGTTGCGGTCCTGAGCCTTGAGTCGTACCTTCAGATAGCGCGGGACTTCGGCATAATATTCAGGAATCGACAGGCAGCCTTCCTGCATCGGTTGCTGTTCGTCACCGATCGGGGTGTATTCCGGGTTGATCAGCACCAGCGGCTGGGACTGATCTTCGCTGACGTCGATGACGATGAGACGGCGATGCTCGTCGACCTGTGACGCGGCGAGGCCGATGCCGCGGGCGTCATACATGGTCTCGATCATGTCGTCGATCAGGGTCTGCAGCTCGGCGTCGATCGTGTCGATCGGGGCGGCAACGTTGCGCAGACGCTCATCAGGGAATTCAAGGATTTCGCGTTTGGCCATGGCTGGTGTAATTACCGTTGTGCTGTCAGAAAGGATTTGCCTGATATTGTAGTGTGCGCAAGCGAGGAACGGAACCGAATGCCGTCAATGCTGCTACTATCGCGGCAATAGTCAGGATTGATCTGACATGGCGATGGACAGGGGTCAGCAGCCACCAGGCGCGGGGCAGAGCGGGTCTGCGCGGTGCGGAGTTCAGAACAAGACCATCACCACCGAGCGATGGGTGGCAATAACGCAAGGGACGCAGGAATGGGCATGAAACGACTGGTCGGCAATGCCGTCTTTACGGCACTCCTCGGCATGGCGACGCTGGGGGCAAGCGCAGGGATGTCGCTGGCACAGGCAGCAACCGTGCGTGATGACGTACCTTCCACCTACGTGGTGGTGCGTGGCGATACGCTCTGGGACATCTCCGGGCGCTTTCTGCGTGAACCCTGGCTGTGGCCGGAAGTCTGGCGCGCCAATCCGCAGATCAAGAATCCGCACCTGATCTATCCGGGCGATCGCATCTCGCTCTACTACGAGAATGGCGAGCCACGTCTGCGACTGGAGCGCGGCCAGGGCGGGGTCGTCAAGCTGTCTCCCCAGATCCGCAAGATTCCCAAGCGCGAGGCGGTGCCGCCGATTCCGCTGGAGAAGATCTCGGCCTTCCTGAAAGAGCATCGCGTGATTGACCCGGCGCTGCTCACCGATGCGCCCTATATCGTGGCCGGGGATGACACCCGTCTGATCAGCGGGGCCGGCGATACCATCTACGCCCGCGGCAACTGGTCCGCCAATGACACCTACAGCGTCTACCGCAAGGGCCAGCGCTATCTGGACCCGGATACCCAGGAGTTTCTGGGGCTGGAGATGATCAGCATCGGCGACATCAAGCTTGAGCGCCGCGAAGGCGATATCGGCGTGCTGCGCGTGCTGTCGGCCAATCGCGAGATTCTCAATGGCGATCTGCTGCTGCCGGCGGACGGTGGTGCGATCACCACCAGCTTCCAGCCGCAGCCGCCCGAAGAAGATGTGGGTGGTGTCATCCTCGCGGCCCCCGATGGACTGCGCAACATCGGTCGCAATGACATCGTGGCGCTCAATCGCGGCAGTCGTGAAGGCATCCAGCCGGGGTACGTCTTCGGTATCGAGCGCCGCGGCGAGACGATCACCGACCCCGTCACCGGCGAGCCGATCACCCTGCCCGGTGAGGAAGGTGGCCTGGTGATGGTATTTCGTATCTACGACAAGGTCAGCTACGCGCTGGTGATGCAGGCCGGCCGCCCATTGAGCGTCGGTGACAAGCTGCTGGAGCCCCACGGCTGATCGAAAGCCCCTGTCATCCGCAAGCATCGGCGTGGTGAAACGACTCGTCGTGCTGAAGTGAACAACCAGGGTGAGTCAATAATCCGCTCGGGAGGTGTGGCGTGTCGATCGATGTCGAACAACGCGGCCCCTCGCGGGCGGATTTCGTCTTTCTGGCGCGCCTGCCGGGCTTTGGCACGCATACCGCGGCCAAGCTGCGTGAGCGGGCCGACTGGCCGCAGGGCTGGCTGGCGGTATTGCCGCCACGCCTCGCGGCACCGCTGCGCCTGTGGTGCGAGCGTCCCGAATCCTCGCCACTCCATGCGCAGGTGATGGCAGACCTTGCCTGGCATGCGCCGGCACAGGGCTATCATCTGCTCACCCCCGCGGACCCCGAGTGGCCAGCCATGCTCGATACCCTGCCGGATCCGCCGTTGGCGCTCTGGGCGCTGGGGCGGCAGTCGCTGCTTGAGTTGCCCATGCTGGCCATCGTCGGCGCACGCAAGGCGAGCCAGGCAGGCCTGCGGCATGCGCATGACTTCGCGGCTGAGCTGGTCTCACGTGGCTGGAGTGTCGCCAGTGGACTGGCACTGGGAGTCGATGCCGCGGCGCATCAGGGAGCCCTGGCGGCGTCAGCGCGTCTCGGCGCGCACGACTATGCGGCCAACCCCTCGACGCTGGCGGTGCTCGGCTGTGGGGTCGATGTGGTCTATCCCGCCCAGCACCATCATCTTCGTCAACGGCTGCTAGAGGGCGGCGGTCTGCTGCTCTCGGAGCATCCGCCTGGCACCGGCGCGCATGCGCGTCATTTTCCGCGCCGCAATCGGCTGATCACCGGCCTGTCACTTGGCGTGCTGGTGGTCGAAGCCACGCTGCGCAGTGGCTCGCTGGTCAGTGCCCGGTTGGCGATGGAGCAGAATCGCGAGGTGTTCGCGCTGCCGGGACGCATCGATGACATCACCGCCAGCGGTTGTCTGGAGTTGATCCGTCAGGGGGCGACGCTGGTACGCGATGTCGATGACATGCTGGCGGAGCTCGAGCACCTGCTGCCGGCTCACTCGGCCGGGCAGCCGTCAACGCAGGCCCGGGTGGTGTCATCCAGGCAGTCCGCTGCCGTCTCTGCGGCCTCTCGCTCCGCCACTTCGGCTCGGCAAGCGACAACCTCCGCCACCTTCGCGACACCCACGACATCACTGCCCTTGCCGTCCTTGGCGCTGCCAGCGTCACGCGCTGCCACGCCGCCTGTCAGTCAGGAGGCGTCGCCATTGTGCTTTCTGGGGGCCGTGCCGCTGGCGCTGGACAAGCTGGTCGAGCTGAGCGGCACCTCGGTCAGCGAGCTGAGCATGCAGTTGCTGGAACTGGAGCTCGAGGGGCGAGTCATGCAGGC
>NZ_CFDJES010000035.1:13806-17538 GCF_983723665.1 Cobetia sp.
TGCCGCTCTCGGGCTGCCAGGCATTGAGCGCCGCGTCACGCATGGCGCGCTTCTCGCGCTCACTGGCACTCCAGTTGCCATCGTAGAGCACGCCTTCCCACTCGCCGTAGGTCGGGTTGGGCAACAGCACGAAGCGACGGCCGAACTGATCCGCCTGGCGCGCGACCTCGGCATTGCGTGCGCGGGTGGTGGACTGCTGGAAGGCCTGATCGAAATCACCGAGGTTATCGCCCATCAGCAGCGCGATGTCATGTCCCTGCGTGACCCGCGCGCGGCGCGCGGTCTTGTCGGAGCTGTCGGTGCGCGGCATCACGTGCTCGGCATTGGCCTGCGGGAAGCCCAGCGCGGCAAGATTGGCGATGGTGGCCTGCTTGCCGGCCGCCTTGCGGTTGGTGATGTAGTAGACATCGACGCCGCTGGCGTGTGCGTAGTTGAGGAACTCCACGGCGCCTGGTGAAGCCGTGGAGACGGCATCATCCACCCAGTCAGCCCAGCTCTGGCTGTCGTAGGTACGGCCTTCACGCAGTGCCCAGCCGCCGTAGCTGGTGGTGTCGAGCACGGTGTCATCGACATCGACGACCACCGCCAGCGGCTTGTCCTGCGCGTGGCGACGCGCCAGCGCCAGATTCAGGCGGTCGTGGGCCACGTTGAAGGCTTGCAGTGACAGGGCATGAAACTCCGCGCTGCGCTGTATCCACAGGGTCGCCAGCATGGCCTGGTCGCTCAAGGGCGCCTGTGCTGCGGCATCCTGCAGCGGGGCAGGGCGTGGCGCCGGCGCGGTCGGCGTCTGGGTGCCAGAGCTGGCACAGCCTGCCAATGCCAGCAGTAGAGCGGCTGAGGTGGTCAGTGAGAAAGCGCGACGCATGGATCACATCCTTGTCTGAAGAAAAGGGGGAGGCAAAGTGGGGGTGAAACGCCATCAGGCCCAGTGCTGGAGACTGTCCAGCAAAGCGTTCAAATGACCTCGATAGTCTTTTGAAACAAGCCTTTGCGTCAGTTTCGCAATACCCTGAGGGTGATGGACCCGTTCATCATGCCGTGAACCGGGCGGTGCGCCTATGCCACCCCGACGCGACGCCGTGTTGCGTCGATGTGCAGCGTCGGTCTCGCGCCGGTGAGCGTGCTAGAATCGCCGCCATTGTGTTGCCGCAGCTAGGAGTTCGAGCAGATCATGAATGTCAGTGATGTTTCGCTGGATCAGCGTGCCCTCGACGGCGCCGCTGCCTGTCTTCGCAATGGGGGCATCGTTGCCTATCCCACCGAGGCCGTCTGGGGGCTGGGGTGTGATCCCGACGATGGTGAGGCCCTGGCTCGGCTGATCAAGCTCAAGTCCCGCGACGCCGCCAAGGGCTTGATCCTGATCGCCGGTGATATCGCCCAGCTGGAACCCTGGTTGGCGGGAGTCACCGTCGAGCAGCGTGAGCAGCTGCTGGCCAGCTGGCCGGGACCCTATACCTGGCTGGTGCCTGACAATGGCCGTGCGCACCCCTTGCTGCGCGGTGAACACGTCAGCCTGGCCGTGCGCGTGACCGATCATCCGCTGGTCCAGGCATTGTGCGCCGCCTTCGGCGGCCCGCTGGTGTCGACCTCGGCCAACCGTGCCGGCGAATCGCCTGCCATGACCGCAGACGAGGTGCGTGACGCCTTCGGCGATGCGCTGGTCAATGACGTGATCCTCGAAGGACCGCTCGGCGGCAATCCGCGCCCCAGCACCATTCGTGATCTCGCGACCGGCAAGGTACTGCGCGCCTGAGCAGCAGGATCGCCCCTCGAGTTGATCCAGATCAGTGCCGCGTCATCCAGACGCCCAAGAGGGGCATTTTCCGACCTGCCGAGCGCAGCGTGTCGCGGTAAGCTGGCAGTTCACCGCCAGCAGCGGCCAACGACGGGTGTCGCCCCGTCATCATTCATTCCCGTTCTACCGGAGGCATCGTGGCCCACGCCAATCTCGAAGACGTCAAGGTCTACCTGCTCGATCTGCAAGACCGCCTGTGCGAGGCGCTGCAAGCCTGCGATGGCCAGGCAAGTTTCCGTGAAGACAGCTGGGAGCGTGCCGAGGGTGGCGGTGGTCGCTCACGGGTCATCGAGAATGGCGGCGTGTTCGAGAAGGGTGGCGTCAACTTCTCGCATGTCTTCGGGCATGAATTGCCGGCTTCCGCGACGGCGGTACGTCCGGAGCTGGCCGGTCGCAGCTTCCACGCCGTCGGGGTCAGCTGGGTGCTGCATCCGCACAACCCGCACGTGCCGACCAGCCATGGCAATGTGCGCTTCTTCATCGCCGAGAAGGAGGGCGAAGCACCGGTATGGTGGTTCGGGGGCGGCTACGATCTGACGCCGTTCTACCCGCATGAAGAAGACGCGCGTCACTGGCACCAGACGGCCTACGATGCCTGCATCGCCTTCGGCAGTGATGTCTATCCGCGTTACAAGACCTGGTGTGACGAGTACTTCTACCTCAAGCACCGTGACGAGACGCGGGGCGTGGGTGGCCTGTTCTTCGATGACCTCAACGAGTGGGGCTTCGAGCGCTGCTTCGCCTTCCAGCAATCCGTCGGCGACAGCTTCCTCGAGGCGTATCTGCCCATCGTCGAGCGCCGCCGCGACACGGCCTATGGCGAGCGTGAACGCAACTTCCAGCTCTATCGTCGCGGGCGCTACGTGGAGTTCAATCTGGTCTGGGACCGCGGCACGCTGTTTGGCCTGCAGAGTGGCGGACGTACCGAGTCGATCCTGATGTCGATGCCGCCGGTGGTGCACTGGGAGTACGGCTACGAGCCCGAGGAAGGCAGTGCCGAAGCGGTGCTGTATCGTGACTTCCTGCATGCCCGCGACTGGCTGGGCGAAGAGGCCTGATCGCCGCATTGACCTGACGCTTTTCTGTGATTGTCCCGGAGTCCTGATGTCCCGTTACGCTGTATTCGGCAACCCGATTGCCCACTCGAAATCCCCGTTGATTCATCGCTCCTTCGCTGAGCAGCTCAAGGACTCGCTGAGCTACGAGGCACGGCTGGCGCCGGCCGATGACTTCGCGGCCGGTTGGGCCGAGTTCGTCGCCGAAGGCGGCCAGGGGGCGAATGTCACCATGCCCTTCAAGGAGCAGGCCTTCCGGCTGGTCGATGTGCTGAGCCCGCGTGCCCGTCGCGCCGGCGCCGTCAATACGCTGATGCTCGGCAAGACCGGTCAGCTGTACGGCGATACCACCGATGGTGTCGGCCTGACCCGTGATCTCGAGCGTCTCGAGGCGCCGCTCAAGGGTGCGCGCATCCTGATTCTCGGCGCGGGTGGCGCCGTGCGTGGTGTGCTGGAACCTCTGCTGGCCAAGCAGCCGGCGGCATTGGTGATCGCCAATCGCACCGCCGCCAAGGCCAGCGCGCTGGCCGAGGACTTCGCCGACCTGGCGGGGCAAGGCTGCCTGCTGTCCGGTGGCAGCTATGCGGCCATCGAGGGTCAGTTCGATCTGGTCATCAATGGCACCAGCGCATCGCTGGGCGGCGAGCTGCCGCCGTTGCCGGATTCGCTGTTCTCTCCGCAGGCGCTCGCCTACGACATGATGTATGCCGCCGAGCCGACCGTCTTCATGCGCTGGGCCAGCGAGCGCGGTGCGCGGGTCGAGGATGGTCTCGGCATGCTGGTGGAGCAGGCGGCCGAGTCCTACTTCCTGTGGCGTCACAAGCGCCCGGAGACGGGGCCAGTGGCGGATATGTTGCGCAGGATGCTGGCGGAGGGATGATC
>NZ_CFDJES010000035.1:17638-21416 GCF_983723665.1 Cobetia sp.
AGCCGATATCCGTACTGATAGACGCTTTTCAGTCTGAGCCCACGGCTGCCGTTCAGTCCCAGCTTGCGCCGCAGGCGGCTGACGTGGGTGTCGACCGTACGGGTCGAGATATCCCCGTTGACCCCCCAGATCATCTCCAGCAGGTAGGCGCGTGAGTAAAGCTCTCCGACGTGGCGCAGCAGCAGGGAGGCCAGCTGATATTCGCGCTGGGTCAGGGCGACCGGCTCCTCGCCGCACCAGATGGTGTGTTCATCCGGCTCGATCCGATATTGATCGCTGATGGCCACCTTGGGCTGCAGGTAATTGGTGTCGGAGGTGACGAAACGCCTGCCCAGCGCTTCCACACGCGCCGTGAGCTCGGCAGGGCGGATCGGCTTGGCCAGGAAGTCATCGGCGCCATGCTGAAGCGCATGCACGACATCCTCCTCCCCCTGGCTTGCGGTGATGAACAGGATCAGCCCCCGCCAGCCGTGCTCGCTGCGCAGTGTGCGCGTCAGCTCCATGCCGCAGGCATCCGGCAGTTGCCAGTCGATGATCAGCAGGTCGAAGCTGCGCTCGCGCAGTGCGCGCAACAACTGGCTGGCGCGCTCGAAGCCTGCCAGCTCATGTCCCTGGGCCTCGAGACACAGGGTCAGGTAATCACGTTGATCATGATCATCTTCCAGAATGCCGATTTGCATGTCGCTGCCTCCCCGCGTGGGTATCGCAAGCAGTCTACGCGTCTCTTGCGTGAGACCGCGTCACAATGGTTCACGTTTGGCAGGACGATGGCGACATATACTCGTGTTCATCCCCTCTCGCTGCTTCATGGCGCGGTGCCGCTGCTGGCCCGTGAATGGCGAGGATGAAACGAGACGGTGAATCTCCGGCCGTCATCCATGGTTGTCCATGACCCCTGGAGTCTTCCCATGCCGCTGCTCATTCTCCTGCGATGTCTCACCACGGCGTTACCCCGCATGCGCCACTGGCTTCTGTTGCTGATACTGTCGTTTTGCCCCTTCGCCATGGCCCTGGAGGCACCGCAGGGGCCGGTGGTGCTGCGTGTCACCGGGGATGTCACCCATGCCAACGCCGGAGGCGAGGCACATTTCGATCGCGCCATGCTCATGGCGCTGACGCAACGGGAAACCGTGACTACCACCCCTTGGCATGACGGCGAAGTGAGCTTCAGCGGTCCGCTCGGTTCGGCGCTGATGGAGGCGGTGGGCGTCGAGGATGGCACCATGCGTATCGTGGCGCTCAACGACTACGCCGCCACCGCGCCGGTGCAGGACTATTTCGATCATCCGGTGATACTGGCCATGGAAGTCGATGGCAAGCGACTGCGTGTACGCGACAATGGCCCCATCTTCATCATCTACCCCTTCAGTGAGCAGCCGGATCTCCTCAACGAGGAAATCATGACCCGCTCTGTCTGGCAGGTGAAGCGAATCGACATCGAACGCTGAACCCGCCTCTTCTGCTCCGTTTCATGAGCGCTGCCAGGATGCTCGTGCATGAATCCACTCCGTTCTCTGCATTTCAGAACCGCCATCGCCATTGCCGCGACGTTGTTCTTCGTCTCGGCATTGGTGACTGGCGTTCTGGTCTATCAGCGTCAGCAGGCACTCGAGCACAAGCTGCGTGAGAATCTGATCTGGGCGGTCTATCAGTTCGACAGGGAAGTGCGCGAGCTGCGCATGGTGGTGGCCGAGGAGCAGAAGACCCCGACGCCGCCCGCCTTGATGGATGACAGCGAGCTGCTGTTGCGGCTCGACATCCTCTATAGCCGGGTGCAGCTGCTGCAGAGCGGCCAACTGGGCAGCATGCTGGCGGGGATGCCCGACCTGCATGCCCAGCTGATGGCCATGCTGCCCAGAATCGAGGTGCTGGACAGCGCCATCATGGACCTGGCGAGTCGTCAGGAGCGTGATGCGTCCCTCTATGTGCAGATACTCAGCCGGCTTGCCTCGCTTCAGGAGCAGACCGGCGAGCTGCTGCTCAACATCAATGCCGAGGCCGCTATCCAGCGCACCAAGGAGCGCTCGGAGCTCCTCAACCTGTATGCCCTCGCACTGTCGCTGGTGCTGCTGATGACCCTGAGCGGCATCGTGCTGGTGGTCGCGCTGATCGTCGAGAGTCGTGGACGGGCCTACAAGACCCGCAAGCTGGAGGAGCGCACCCAGGAGCTGGATGGCATGGTGCAGCTGGCGCAGGCGGCCAGTCGTGCCAAGTCGGAATTCATGGCGATCATGAGCCATGAGATACGCACCCCGCTCAATGGCATGGTCGGCGTGTCGGACCTCATCGGCGAGGAAGTCTCGACCCCGCGTGGCCAGCAGTACCTGACGATGCTGCGCCAGAGTGCCGAGAGCCTGCAGGCCGTCATCAATGATGTGCTGGATTATTCCAAGATCGAAGCCGGCAAGCTGGAGCTGGATCAGCGCTGCTTCTCGCTGCCCGAATTCCTCGATTCCCTGGCCGCGCATTACCATCGCCAGACAGGCAGTGCCGGCAAGGGATGCTCGCGCATCTTCCTCGAAGAACGTGCCGATGACCTGCCCGTCTGGGTCAAGGGGGACGTCAATCGCCTGCGTCAGGTACTGACCAACCTGCTCAACAACGCCTTCAAGTTCTGTCCCCAGGGCACCATCCGGCTGAGGGCATCACTGGAAGACGGCGAGACGCTTCATTTCGAGGTTCACGACAGCGGTTGCGGGATCGCCGCCGACCAGGTGAGTCAGTTGTTTGCCCCCTTCACCCAGGTGGATACCTCGATTGCGCGTCGTCATGAAGGCACCGGGCTCGGGCTTGCCATCTGCAAGCGACTGGTGGAGGCGATGGGCGGCGAGATCGGCGTCGAGAGTCATCTCGGGCTCGGCAGCCGCTTCTGGTGCCGCGTGCCGCTGCCGGTATTGACCGCCGCTGAGGCTTGCCCGCAGCAGGCGGTGGGAGACACGCCCTTGCCCCACGCAAGCGTGCTGGTGGTGGAAGACAACGAGGTCAATCAGTCACTGGCGCGGGCCATGCTCGAGTATCTGGGGCAGCAGGTCACGGTGGTGGAAGACGGTGAGCAGGCACTCGAATGGCTGGCGCAGGCTGGCAACGATGTCGATCTGGTGTTCATGGACATGCAGATGCCGGTACTGGATGGCGTCGAGACGACACGTCGCTGGCGGCAGCACGAGTCAGAGCAACCCGCCAGCGCTCGTCTGCCGATCATCGCGATGACCGCCAACGTGATGCAGGAAGATGCCCGCCGCTGCATCGAGGCTGGCATGCAGGGGGTGCTGCACAAGCCGTTCACGCGTGATGATCTGCATCGGGTGCTGCAGCAGTATCTGGTCCAGACCTCTGATTCGCAGGAGCCTGATTCACAGAAGTCTGATTCGCAGCACAAGGCGCTCGAGCCAGACAAGTCAGAGGCTTCGGCTGGCGAGCGGACTACCGTCACGCAGGCACCAGGCGATGATGGCGTCAGCTCGTCAGCGACTGAAGATCAGGACGCGCAGATCGACGCTGCTCCGGCGTTCGATGTGGCAACTGACGACTCAGGCGCGCGCGCTCTGCCCGATGCCGTGCCTTCCTTGCTGCAACACGCGACCTGTCAGGAGCTGCTCACGACCCTGAGTGGCGAGGCCTATTCACGACTGCTGAGCAATTACCTGACGCGACTCGAAGGACGCCTCGACGTGATGGTGACCTTGCTGAAGCAGATGGATCTCACCGAGCTCAAGCGCGAGGCACACTCCCTGAAGGGGGCGTCAGCCTCGCTGGGATGCAGCGGCATAGCCAGTGG
>NZ_CFDJES010000035.1:21516-22809 GCF_983723665.1 Cobetia sp.
GCGGAGACGTGGCGCTGGCTGAGTGCATTGACGGCGCTGGGCGGGCAGCGGCTCCAGGCATTGAAGTCGCTGACGGGCATGGGGCGCGCGAACAGATAGCCCTGGCCGATATTGCAGCGGGTATCGCAGAGGTAATCGCGCTGTTCCGCGGTCTCGATGCCTTCGCCGACCACGGCGAGATTCAGACGCTGGCCCAGCTCGACGATGGTACGCGTGATGGCGCGCGCTTCCGGGTGGCTGTCGCTGCGCCCGACAAAGCATTGGTCGATCTTCAATTCGTCGAACGGCAGGTTGTAGAGCTGCATCATCGAGGAGAAACCGGTGCCGAAGTCATCCAGCGCCAGGCGATAGCCGCGGTCGCGAATGGCGTTCAGCAGGTGGCGAGCGTAGGTGAGGCAGTCGATCCCGCAGCTCTCCGTGAGTTCCAGCGTGATGGAGTGCGGATCGACATGATGCTGACTGGCCAGCGCATCCAGCGTCTTCAGCATGTCACGGGTGCGTAGCAGCTGGGGTGACAGGTTGAGCGCGAGGTCAAGGTGAAGGCCCTGGGACTGCCATTGGCCCTGCTGGCGGAAGCCATGCTCGATGACCTGCCAGGTGAGTGCCTCGATACGGTTGCTGCGTTCCGCCAGGGCGATGAACTGGTTGGGCATGACCATGCCGCGCAGAGGATGCTGCCAGCGCACGAGAGCCTCCGCGCCGCTGAGCCGGCCGCTGGCGAGGTCGATCTTGGGCTGATAGACGAGATGCAGCTGGCGCTCGGTCAGAGCATCATCCAGCTCATCGAGTGACAGCGGATTGCGTTGCTTGTCCAGCTCTGCCAGCAGCGAGGCCAGGTGCATGATGTCGAAGGGCTTGCCGAGCTGGCCCAGCATCTCCAGGCCGCTGCGCTTGCCCCTGGCGACCATCGCTTGCATGTCGTCGTTGTGACAGGCGCTCATCAGGATGATGCCCGCCTCGACATTGCGTTCGCGCAGATAGCCGAGCACATCATCGCCGGTGAAGTCGCCCAGTTCGTAGTCCACCAGGATGAGGTCCGTCTCCAGACAGGCGGGATTGCAGGCGATGTCCTGCAGCCCTTCGCTCTGCGTGCAGTCGAAGCCATGGGCGGAAAGCAGCCCGCTGATGAGTTCACGAAAATCCGGATCGTCGTCAATGATGAGTGCGTGTCGAGTCATGTAAGGCATCCTCAAGCGAGTGTCGGGAATACGCTCGCGCCGCTGTGCATGAAGTGTCTGCATGAGCAGTGCGCAGGCGAGCAGGTGATCCCAGATTAGCAATGCGGTTACATGA
>NZ_CFDJES010000035.1:22909-24653 GCF_983723665.1 Cobetia sp.
CAGTTGGGCTTCTCGCCGGCGGCGCGGGCCTGCTGATAGGTCGGCAGAGCGGTCTCGAGGCGCTCGTTGAGGGCCGCCATGCGCTGTTCATCACTCGGGTGCGTCGACATCCACACCGGCGGTTGCGCGCCACCGGCAGCATTCATGTTGGCCCACAGCTTGATGCTGGCGCGCGGGTCGAAGCCGGCTTCGGCCATCAGGTCCAGCCCCAGCAGGTCGGCTTCGGACTCGTGGGAGCGCGAGAACGGCTTGAGCACGCCATATTCCGCGCCCATGCCCAGCAGGCCCATGAGCTGATCGCCACCGGTGCCCTCGAGGCCGGCCAGTGCCTGGGTCAGTGACAGCCCGGCGGAGGTCAGCGATTGAGTCGAGACACGTTCGTTGGCGTGGCGCGCCAGCACGTGGGCGATCTCGTGGCCGATGACGGTTGCCAGCTGGTCCTGATTCTCGGCGACCTCAAGCAACCCGGTGTTGACGCCGATGTAGCCGCCCGGCAGCGCGAAGGCATTGGCGGACTCATCCTCGAATACCTTGACCTGCCAGCCGCTGATGCCATAGCTAGCGGGCACCTTGGCGGTCACCGCATCCGCCACGCAGCTGACGTAGGCATCCTGACGCCCTTCCACCACCGGCAGCTCCTGCTGGTACTTGCTGAAGCTGGCTTCCCCCATCTTCTCCAGTTCCTGGTCCGAGTAGAGGGTCAGCTGGCTGCGGCCCAGCGGAGAGCTGGCGCAGGCACTCAGGGTGACGGACGCCGCAAGGGCCGCCAGCGGGAGCAGACGACGCAGGGCGCGGGGAGATGAGAGATCGAGCAATCCTGGCATTGGGGCCTCCTGGCTAGATGACGTGACAACCTTCGAGCGCACGGCAGGGCGACGCTGAACGTGCAAGAAACGTGCAGACAGCATAACCGGATAGGCGCAGTGGTGCAGTCAGCGAAATGATACGTTGCTGAGATCACAGCATCGTCAGGCCAGGCGGCCCCGCTGGGCATGAGATACTGGGTTTGATCTGATGGGCCTGCCACGGCTCGGACCCCATGTATCTGACAGGGAATCACCATGTCGCCAGAGTTTGAACGCCGCCTCTCGCACCTGCTGGACCGACTCGAACCGATGCTGCCGCCGACGGCTGTCGAAGTGGACTGGACACGCGATGTCGCCGCCTTGTGGACCCGCCACCCCCTGGGAGGGCGACTGACGCCGATCGCGCCGCGTGACGCCCTGACACTCGAGGATCTGCTCGGCATCGCACGCCAGAAGCGCGAGCTGCTGGCCAACACCCGCGCCTTCCTCGCGGGCAAGCCGGCTAACCACGCGCTGCTGTGGGGCGCCCGTGGCACCGGCAAGTCATCGCTGGTCCGCGCACTGCTCAATACCCTGGGCCGTGAGGGGCTGCGCCTGATCCAGATCGATCGCCACGACCTGCCGGCACTGCCGGCGCTGGTCGCCGAGCTGGCCCAGCAGCCGCATCGCTTCATCGTCTATTGCGATGACCTGTCCTTCGAGGGCAGCGATGACGCCTACAAGGCGCTCAAGAGCGTGCTGGATGGCACCCTGACCGGGCCGCCGGAGAACGTGCTGCTGTACGCCACCTCCAACCGTCGTCATCTGCTGCCGGAGCACATGAGCGACAACCAGGCCACCCACATCGTCGATGGCGAGCTGCATCATGGTGATGCAGTGGAAGAGAAGATCTCGCTGTCGGACCGCTTCGGTCTGTGGCTGGCCTTCCATCCCTTCAA
>NZ_CFDJES010000036.1:0-22876 GCF_983723665.1 Cobetia sp.
TACAAGCCGCCATGGCCAGCCCGGAACTGCTGTGTGAAATTACCGTGGTCGCCGCTGTTAAGTAACTCGCAGTATGGTTTTCCTAACCCCGGCAGAGATTTCTCTGGCGGGGTTTTTTATTATTAGTCGTTTAGGGTATAAGTGTTAAGAAATGTTTTCTTTGCATGATGGGCTTATAGGTGGTTTTGGATGAATAGTGGCGATAACCCAGGTTGGAAGCAGCACTACCCAACGTTTAAGTTTGATAATAATGAAATGATTCTTGAAGAGTATAGGTCAGCGTCAAAAACGTTAGAAACGGAAGAGAAGGTCTTCTTGAGCGCGGCTAATATCGCGATTGTAATAGGTGCAGCATTCGGTTCACTGACTTTAGGTAAATTGGAAAGCATTACAGGTAATAAAGATTTTTTGATGCCAGTTGAGTCTATGCTTTTTGCTTTTCTCATTATCACTATTCTATTTACTGTTCTATTTTTGTTTCATTTTGCTGCAAGACAAAAATCAATAGTATATGCGGCTAGAAAAGTAGTTGTTTTGAGAACTGTGCTCGGTGTTAAATATGGTGAGTTTCAGCTCGTTCTTCCTAATTGGCGGATTGAAGGAGCTAATGAACCATTTGCCATACGTATGTTTCCAGGCTGGAAAACTTACGTAGCATATCCATGCTATGCCATATCAGGAATCTCGGCTTTTGTAATATATTTTATTTTGACTATTTTGTTAGATGTAGGCGGGTTGTCAATAGCTTCTACTTTGAATGCTGATCTGGTTGTCTCTGTTCCAGCATCATTCCTTGCTTTTGTTGCCTTTTGTTTCCTATATAGGCACGCTTTGCTAGATAAGCACGAGAGTATGCTTCTTGTTTTTACTCAGTATGTGTCTAAGCTACTCTCGTTAAAAGTCGAGGAGCGAATAGAGCATATTGTTTATCATGCAAAATTATCTGTATACGAAGCTCAGAGATTAAATATTGACTTAAAGGCCCTCAAGCAAATTGCAGTGCGAATAGAGGATAAAGAGTTTTACCGTCACAGCGGTGTGAGTTGGAAGGGGCTTGCAAGAGTTATATTGTCCTCGTTGAAATTGCACCCAAGGTCAGGTGGCTCGACTATTACACAGCAGTTAGTTCGTACATTGTTTATAAAAGATTTTAGTAAAACAAAAAGAAGAAAGATTGTAGAGATACTTTTAGCCAAGTGGTTTACTAAAGTTATAGATAAAGACGAGCAGCTAGATATGTACTTGTCTTCCGTAAGGTATGAGTTCAGGGTTATGGGGGTAATTCAAGCATCTAAATATTTCTTTGGGGGTATCGAGCGTAGCTTCTCTATTGCGCAGTCATTCTTCTTGATAGAGCGTTTATCAAATGTCAGGTCAAAAATATATGGCAAGAGGATTAGACAGATATTACAAGCTTTACTCGATGATGATAAAATTTCCATGGATGATGTCGTGAAAATTATTGAAATATATGATGAAATGGTTGCAAAGGGACTGGTTGAAAATAATACTACTGAAGGTGTTGAGTACTTAAGAAATAATTTTTGTAACCACTAAAACTTCTAACAAGGGGATGAGCTGATGGCTGGAGAGCAACGGATTGCGCTTTTGATAGATTGTGACAATGTTAGTCATAATTCAATTGAAGGGGTTCTAGAAGAGCTTGCAAAATATGGTGTGGTTAATGTCAGACATGCCCATGGTGATTGGAACAGCCCTTTGCTATCAGGATGGATTGAAAAGCTTCATCCAAATGCTATAAGGCCTATGCAGCAGTTTGCCTTTACGAAAGGTAAAAATGCTACTGACTCTGCAATGATTATAGATGCTATGGATCTCCTCTATAGTGGTAATATTGATCTTTTTGCGCTCATGACTAGTGATAGCGATTTTACACCATTAGTCTTGAGGCTGCTTGAAGGAGGATTCCCTGTCTATGGTTTTGGAGAGCAAAAGACTCCGAGACCTTTTGTAGATGCTTGTTCGACATTTATATATACTGAAAAATTGTATTATGAAGAGCCAGTTACGGATATACCAGATGATAGTAGCCAAGTTCCAAGATGTAGGAATGAGCTTAGAAGTGATACAGCATTAGTCAATTTGCTAAGAAACGCTGCAGAGCAATCTTCAGAAGACGATGGGTGGTCTTTATTAGGCCGAGTGGGACATTATATGTCTAATAAAAGTTCTTTTTCATCTATTAATTATGGGTATAAAAAGCTTGGGGATTTAGTTAGAGCATCAGAACTGTTTTCCATAGAAATGCGTGGCAATGGAACTGCCATGTATATCAGAGATGCTAGGAAATCCTGAGCTTAAGACGCATTATCTTATTAACTTGAACGCCGCCTCATACCTCACCCATTCTCGATAAAACCCGTCCAGTCGTTCTGTCTCGCTGAGGTGTGATGCCTCGGCGAGGTGTTCGCGTGCGTCCTGGGGCAGCATGGCGATGCGGGCGTCGAGGTCGTGGGCGTGGCGGGGGTTGCGGTATTCGAGGTCCAGCCCGAGCGGGGCGGTGGCGAGGCCGACGAGTACATGGCCGTGGCGGTGGGCGATGGAGACGTAGAAGCCTGCCGGTAGCGCAGGGTGATGGGGTGCCTGGCCACGCGGCGACCAGTCGGTCAGTGGCAGCACAATGCCTTGGGCCGCGGCGAGTTCACCTAGCAGGAGGCGAGCGAGGTGTGACTCGGCTTCACGTTGCTGGCGACGGCGGGCCTTGGCAGATGACACGGGGGTGTCCGCGTTATCCACATCCGGCTGGCGAGCGCGCAGCGAGCGACGGCGTGAAGCATCCGCCGAGGAGTTGATAGAGGGAGCAGCCGAATCAGCACAGGATGCTGGCAGCACACACGCCTCGGCCAGCCACAGGCGGGCTGGCCGAGGGGATGATGCAGAGCAGTGATTCGCCAAGGCGCGGGCAGCGCCGCCAGTCGCAGACGCCAAGGAAGCGGCGAGGGCGTGGGGATCATGCGAGATCAGCGGCTCAATGCTTGGCCGCCCGACGCTCAGCGGCTCAATGCATGGCGAATCACTGCTCAGCGAACCACTGCTCAGTGAACCAGTGCTCAGCGAAGCGGAGCCATCCGCTGCAGCATGCCCCAGCACCACGCAGCGGTAGGCGGGGTGGTCGGTCGGGCGCGCCGCAGGCTCGATTGCCGAGTTATCCTCAACCGGCTTACTTGTCTCGCTCACACCCTCGCCTTGCCTGGCCGTCATGATGGCGAATCAGTTCTTCGGATGCAGGATCACCAGATCCCCACGCAACGCGACGCCCGCGACGATATTACCCGCATGGCACTCGTACTTCTCGCTGCTGGAGTAGGGCACCTTGTCATAGTCGCTGCGAATGTTGATGACCGCATTGGCCCCATATTCGCGCGCCTTTTCCTGCAGCTCACGCAGCGCCGACAGGAACACCCAGCGACAGGCTTCCGCATCGCTCTTGTTGGTGGCGTTGGTCTTCGGGTTCACCCGCGCCCAGCCGCGCTTCTCGATCCGCTCGTAGGGCTGCTTGTCACCGAAGAAGAAAGCCACGTCCTTGCCCAGTCGCTGACTGGCCGCGGTGCTGGCCATCACCGGCATGATCGGCAGGAAGTGCTGCGTGTCCCGCGCCACCGCCGGGGCGGAGGCCACAAGCCCCGCAGAGCCGAGCAGCAGTGCAGACACCAGTGTCAGCACACGCGAGGCGCGACCCGAGCGAGTGCGCGTGGCAGGTGCCGTGGAACGTTTCGAGGATGCGAGCGACTGAGCAGAACGTGACGCCATCTGAGACCTCTCCTAACAGGGTGATTGACTGGCGCGACGCCAGTGAATAGCGCCGTCAGCCAGCCAGGGGCGTGAGCCAATCACACCATAGACCATGCAGCGGGCGCGTATCTTGCGCCAGATCCGACCCGCTGCAAAGTCGTACGTTGGCGACACCCTGCAAAGGCGTCAGCGCGAAGCGTGATGACTGGCGCCAGATCAGATTGCCAGTGACTCACTCGCCCTGCCAGCGACGCAGAATCAGCGAGGTATTGATGCCACCGAAGGCGAAGTTGTTGCTCATCACGGTGTCCGTCTCGATCTCGCGGCCTGCGCCGGTGAGGTAGTCGAGCTGCGCACAGCGCGGGTCGAGACTGGTGAGATTGGCGGTGCCGTGGAACCAGCCATCACGCATCATCTCGATGGCGATCCAGGCCTCCAGCGCGCCACAGGCGCCCAGCGTATGGCCGGTGTAACTCTTGAAGGCGCTGATCGGCGTGGAATCGCCAAACACCGCATGGGTGGCATGGCTCTCGGCGATATCGCCGCGCTCGGTGGCGGTGCCATGGGCGCTGACATAGCCGATCTCTGAGGCCTCGACACCGGCATCCTCCAGCGCCATGCGCATCGCGGCCTCCATCATGTTGGCGTCCGGCTGGGTGACGTGACGGCCATCGGAGTTGGTGCCGAAGCCGAGAATCTCGGCGTGGATGGTCGCGCCGCGCGCCAGGGCGTGCTCCAGCTCTTCCAGAATCAGCGTGCCGGCGCCTTCACCGATCACCAGGCCATCACGTTCGGCATCGAAGGGCCGCGGTGACAGGTCCGGGCGCTCATTGCAGGTGCTGGTGGCGAACAGGGTATCGAACACGGCGGCGTCGGCGGCGGACAGCTCCTCGCAGCCACCGGCGACCATCGCGGTCTGGCGGCCGAAGCGGATCGCCTCATAGGCGTAACCGATGCCCTGGCTGCCGGAGGTGCAGGCGCTGGAGGTGGTGTGAATCCGCCCCTTGATACCGAGAAACACGCCGATATTGACCGGCGCGGTGTGCGCCATCATGCGGATATAGGAATTGGCGCTGAGCCCGTCGGTGGAGTGGTTGAGCAGCATGTTGCCGAAGTCGGCCACCGCATCCGGCTCACCGGCCGAGGCGCCGTAGGCGATGCCCATCTGGCCGCTCTCCTTGAGCGGGCTGTCACTCAGGCCGGCCGCTTCCAGCGCCAGTTCGCTGGAGCGGGTCGCCAGCTGCGCCACACGGCCCATGCTGCGCAGCGCGCGACGGTTGTAGTGACTGGGCAGTTCGAAATCGTTGACCGGCGCGCCGAGGCGGGTGTTGAGGCCGTCGTACTTGTCCCAGTCCTCGATATAGCGGATGCCGGTGCGCCCGGCGGCCAGGTTGGCGCGCAGGGTCGGCCAGTCATTGCCGATGGGCGAGAAGCCATGCATGCCGGTGACCACGACACGTCTGCCGCGCAGTGCCTGAGAGGAAGTCGTCATCAGAACATCCCCCCGTTCACCGCGATGGTCTGGCGGGTGATGTAGCCGGCGTCCTTCGAGCACAGGAAGGCCACGGTGGCGGCGACTTCCTCGGCTTCCCCTGCGCGGCGCATGGGAATCATCTTCAGCGCCTCTTCCATCTCGACGCCTTCGGTCATCTCGGTGGCGATGACGCCCGGTGCGACGGCATTGACGGTGATGCGGCGCTTGGCCAGCTCCACCGCAAGTGCCTTGACCGCGCCGATCAGCCCCGCCTTGGCGGCGGAATAGTTGACCTGACCCCGATTGCCCATCATGCCCGACACCGAGGATATCACGATGATGCGCCCCGGCTTGCGGCGGCGTACCAGCGGCATGGAAAGCGGCTTGATGACGTTGTAGAAGCCATCGAGGTTGGTGCGGATCACGCTGTCCCAGTCTTCATCGGTGAGCGCCGGGAAGGCGTTGTCGGCATGGATACCGGCATTGCAGACCACCCCGTAGCAGCAGCCGTGGGCCTCGATATCGGCTTCCAGCGCGCTGCGTGCGGCGTCACGGTCGGCGACATCGAAGCTGAGGATGCGCGATTCGCCGCCCAGGGCGCTGATCTCACGCGCGACCTCCTCGGCGGCGTCACGGCGCGAGCGACAATGCAGCACCAGGTTGTAGCCTTCGCGGGCCAGACGCAGCGCGATGGCGCGGCCGATACCACGGCTGGAGCCGGTGACCAGAATCCACTCGCGTGCTTCAGGGGCAGCGGTGGCAGTTTCAGTAGCGAGGGGTGTGACAGACATCAGACATTACCTTGCGATGAGGCACCGGCAGCATCCTGCTGTCCGGGTGAGGATTCTTGTGCGGTCTCTTGCGTAGACGCCGCGGAGGGCAGCGGCTCGGGCGCCGGCTCGAAGACATTGACGCCGGCACGCGCGACAGTGGCGCCGTGCTCGTCGCTGATGGTGGCCTCGAAGGCGCCCAGCCCGTTGTCGGCGCGATAGTCGAGCTGAACATGAATCAGCCAGCGACAGTCGCAGGAAAAGGCGGCGACTTCGCTCTCATAGCGGCGACTCCCGAGCAGAAAGCCGACTCGCGGCGGCTGGCCGCTGCGCGCAGCCTGCAGGCCCGACCAGGCGGCGATGGCCTGCGCCATCCACTCAAGCCCGACCCAGGCGGGAATCACGGCCTGGCCGTCGTCGTCCGGCTCGGCGAACAGATTGTCTGGCGTCGGGGTGATGTCGGCGCTCAGCGAATGCTCGTCACAGCGCAGCACGCTATCCAGCAGGCACATGCCGGCATCATGGGGCACATAGGGGCCGATGGCGCAGGGCATGGCGGGATAGCGCGCCTCACGGGGCTGCACCTCAGCGCCAGCAAGGGAAACTGAGTCGGTGCTCGGGGTCAGCATGCAGAGGACTCCGGGTCGGTGGTGTGGCGCTCCAGCACCAGCGAGATATTGTTGCCGCCGAAGGCGAAGGCATTGCTCATCACCCGCAGCGGCGGGGTCTCGGGGCGGTCACGATAGACGATGTTGAGCGCAGGCAGCGTCGGGTCCAGCGCCTCACGCGGCGTGGCATGCGGCGGCAGGCGGCCATGTTCCAGCGCCAGCCAGCAGAAGGCGGCTTCCAGCGCCCCGCAGGCGCCCAGCGTATGGCCGGTAAGGGCCTTGGTCGAGCTGACGGCGGGCAGACGGGCGTGATCGATATCAGAACCGGTGTCAGAGTCGGCATCTGCACCGAACAGGCGGCTGATGGCGAGGCTTTCCATCGCGTCATTCAGCGGCGTGGCGGTGCCGTGCAGGTTGATGTAGTCGATCTCACCGGGGGCGCGGCCGGCACTGGCGAGCGCGCCGCGCATGGCGGCCTCGGCGCCGCTGCCATCGGGGCAGGGCGCGGAAATATGGTGGGCATCGCTGGATTCGCCGACGCCGGTCAGCTGTACGCCGCCGCGCTCCGGCGTGACCACGAACAGTACTGCGGCCTCGCCCAGATTGATGCCATCGCGCTCGGCTCCCAGCGGCTGGCTCTGCTTGCGGCTGACGGCCTCCAGACTCATGAAGCCCTTCACCGTCATGTGGCACAGGCTGTCGGCACCGCCGGCGATCACCGCATCGCACTGGCCGGAGGCCAGCAGACGACGTGCACTGGCCAAGGCCTTGGCGCTGGAGGTGCAGGCGGTGGACAGGGTGTAGATCGGCCCACGCGCGCCGCTCAGCCAGGCGACACACTCGGCGGGTGCGCCCAGTTCCTGACGACGATATTCAAAGCTTTGCGGCCAGCTGTCGGCGCTCGGCGTGCCCTGGGCGACGGCGGCGCGCTGGGCGTCCATCGCGGCTTCCGTCTCGCCGATGCCGGAGGTGCTGGTACCGAGCACCACGCCAATGCGCTCCGGCGCGATGCCCTGACGCTTGAGGGCTTCAAGTTCCGGTGCCAACTGCTCAAGCGCGGTGGCCAGCAGGCGGTTGTTGCGTGAGCGCAGCGGGGCCGGCCAGTCGCTGTCATCCACCAGCCGCGCGGTGACGCGCCCCAGCGACAGCGGCGTGCCGGGGCTGAAGTCATCACTGACACGCAGGCCACGGCTGGCGCTGAACAGCGCACTGCTGATCAGGCCGTGGTCTGCGCCCAGCGGGCAGACGATGCCGGGGCGAGACAGGCGGCAGGCGTTGCCAGTGTCGCGGCCCTTGGGGGTAGCGGTGGCCACGGTTGCAACAGATTCAGTCATGCGCGGGAGCTTCCGGTGAGTCGTCAGGGGCGTTCTGTGTGCTGGGCGCTGCCAGCGGTTCCAGCGTCAGCTGCATGTCGGCCGCCGGGTCGCGCAGGGTCACGCTGCCACTGGCATCGCGGGTCAGCTCGGCGATGGTCACACCATCTTGCGTGATGATGCGCTGCGCGGGCTGGCGACTTTGTTGCCAGTCGCCGCGTTGTACCAGCTGCCAGCCTGTGTTCGCAAAGGCGTCATCGATCGCGGCCTGCGGCCAGTGCACCCAGGCGATACGTCGCGCCAGCCAGTCGGCGCTGAAGGGCAGCTTCTCGAGTACCTCGGGGCGTGCCTTCTCGAAACGGCTGCCGTCGGCATCATGCACCAGCGTCAGCAGGCGTTGGCCCTGCACGCTGAGCATGACCAGCCGCATGGCCTCGGGCGATTGACGCAGTACGCCGATGAGAGGCGGCAGATTCTGCTCCTGCGCACCCTCGCCAGCCTCGGCATCCACAGCGACAGTCCGTTTTGCGTTGTCATCACTCTCTATACGCGCCACACGCAGAATCAGACGTTGGGTACTGGTCTGCTCGAGACTCGCCAGCGCCGGCATCGGGCTGGCAGCCTCCAGCGGCTGTGGGGCGAGCAGGCTGCAGCCGCTCAACAGCAGCGTGGCGGCCACGGCAAGGCTGGCCAGCCCGAGGCGGCTGCGCAGCCCTGCTGAACGCAGCCCGACTGTGTGCAGCCCAGTAGAGCGCAGCCCTGCTGAGCGCAGCCCGACTGTGTGCAGCCCAGTAGAAACAGCGTGAGAGGCGAAAGACATGTTTTTCATGACGCTACTTTACCTGTTCTCGCCGACGCTTGCTGCGCGGCCGAAGGCGCTGAGGTCAGCGAGCGAATCGCTTTCCGGCACCGCGTCTGGCGCGAGTGTCTGCTCGGGCGCGGTCAGTCTGGCAAGGGCCGTCAGGCGGCGGCGACTGGCACTGACGAAGGGGTTGGTCGTGTCCCAGGCGTAACCGGCGAGCACCGCGCTGATCATCTGGCGAATCCGCGCATGCGGCTCGGGATGATAGATGATGTCGGTCAGACGGCTGTCGTACCAGGCGGTGACGAATTCGCGGAAGACCTCGATGCCACGGCGCAGCGGCTGCTCATATTCGCTGGCCCAGTCGGGGCGCTGCTCATCGCGGGTCGCGGTAAGCTCACGCCCGACCAGCGGCGCGGCACGCAGCGCCGATTCCAGCGCGATGGTCACGCCGGAGGAGAACACCGGGTCCAGAAATTCTCCGGCATTGCCGAGCAGCGCATAGCCCGGGCCATGCAGGCGACTGACATCGGCGCTGTAACCGCCCAGCGACTGCACGGCGTTGGCCGGTCGAGCATCACGCAGCAGCTCCGCCAGGCGCGGTTCTTCCATCACCCACTGCCACAGGCGTGTCTGCGCATCGTCCTCGGCGGCAGGCTCGATCAGCTCGCGCGGGCCGACCACGCCCAGCGAGGCGCGGCCATTGGCGAAGGGAATCAGCCAGTACCAGACATCGGGATGCGTAGGATGCGAGGCGATCAGGATATTGTCGCGGCGATAGCCCGCGGCGGGCGGCGCGAGGTCGGCGATGCCATCGTGGACATGGCCGAACAGCGCCATGCGCGGCTCCAGGCGCGGGTCACGCTCAAGCGATTCGAGGCGCGCCAGCACGCGGCCATAGCCGCTGGCATCCAGCACGAAGGCGGCCTCAAGCTCGCGGCCATCCGCCAGCGTGAGGCGTGGCCCCTGCGCATGGCCGGTGGCGTCGCTCTGCGCGGCGCGAGCCGGAGTGAAGCCCGTGACCGTGACACCGAATTCGACCTCGGCGCCCGCCGCCCGCGCGCCCTCGATCAAGCGCTGATCAAAGTCGGCGCGCTCTACCTGCCAGGTGGTGCCGGGGCCGTCGCTGAACTTGTCGCGGAAGTCGATCACGCGATGCTCGCCGCGGCGGGTGAAGGCCGCACCGGTCTTGCGCTGATAGCCACCGGCGGCGGCGGCCTCCATCAAGCCGCAGGCCTCCAGATGCTGCATGCAACGTGGCAGCAGGCTCTCGCCGATGGAGAAGCGAGGGAAGTGGCTGCGCTCCAGTACGCGCACCGCATGGCCCGCGCGTGCCAGCCACGCCGCCGCCGCCGCGCCGGCGGGTCCGGCGCCGATGATGATGACTTCCTTGCGTGGTGGGTTGTTGCTGCGATCTGCCGATTCCATGGCATCGTCCCCTGTCGTTGTCGTTATGTGTACATGCTGCGCTGCGTTCCCTGCGGCTTGCTTGTCTTTCGCTTCAGACCCGCCTCAACTGCGCGCGAAGGGCACCAGACACCAGGTGGCGCTCAGCCCCAGCAGGCAGGCCAGCCCCAGTGCCGCCAGCGCCGGTGTCTGACTGAAGCTCAACAACCCAAAGGCTAGCAGGCTGGAGGCGCACGACAGCGAAATCGCCAGCAGGCTGGCCTGCGATGCACGGCTGGTGCTGGTCTGTGCTGCATCTGACGCTGGAGCTGATAAAGAGCGGCGCGCAGGATGCTCGGCACAGAAGATGCCAGCACTGCTTTTTTCTGCGCTGCGCGCGGGATGCTCGGCACAGAAGATGCCTGCATCGAGGCCAATCCCCAGTACCAGCAACAGGCCCAGCAGGTGGAAGAGGTTGAGGCCGACGCCTGCCAGCGTCAGGGCCGCCAGCGTCAGCACCAGTCCGCCCAGCGGCGGCAGCAGGGCTCGCCAGGTGCTGCGGCGATAGCGCAGCGCCAGCAGCAGGCTGATCAAGACCACCGCGCCGCCGACCAGCCAGGCCATCTCGCTGCTAATCCTGCCCAGCGTCGTCGAGAGCCTGGCGACCTGATCGACATACTCGAGTCTGTCGTCATCCGCGGCGAGGCGCGCAAGCGCTGCGCTGCCCTCAGCCGTGACATCGCCGAAGCGCACGATGCCGATGGCGGCGCGGCGCGAATCGAGCCACAGTCGCTGGCCCATCTCACCGGCGGGCAGCGCGACCCAGTCCGCCGGGCGCAGCGGGTGGGCGTCTGCGATGGCCTGCTCGGCACGCGTGACTAGCTCGGGTGACAGGCCTGCGGTGCTCAGCACCTGGGGCAGCAGGGTGCGGGTGCGCTCACGCATGGCGCCGAGATTGGCCTGCTGCTGTTCAAGCGTCGGCAGTTGCTGAGCGAGGCTCGCCCAGTGGCCCAGCTGCTGGCGTGCATTCAGCTGCTGGAAGGTGTCTTCCAGCGCATGCAGGCGCGTGAGCAGGGCGGCGTCAGTCTCGGCCTGCACGATCAGGTAGCGCAGGCCATCCGGTTCGGCAAGCAGGCGCTGGACCTCGCGTTGCTCGTTGATCAGAGACGCAGGCGAGGGGTTGAGCTGCGTGAGGCGGTCATCGCTGCGCAGTCCGTAGAGGCTGGCAAGCGCAGCCATCAGCAGCAGACCCAGTGCCTGCCAGCTGCGCTTGCCGGGAATGGCGCGCGCCAGACATCCTGCGGCGCGGGCGGCGGGGGAGTCCTCGCGGGTGGCCTGTGCCGGCAGTGGCAGTTGCGGTAGCCACAGGCGCACGCTCAGCCAGGCACCGATCAAGCCGAGCGCCGCGAACATGCCCATCTGGCGCAGGCCGGGCATCGGCGTCAGGGTGATGGCCAGATAGGCGGCGAGGCTGGAGCACAGTCCCAGCGTCAGGCCCGGCCACAGCGCGGCGAGCCCGCCACGGCCATGCGTCGCCAGACGGCGCATGCACTCCAGATGCAGCACATAATCGATGGAGATGCCGATCAGGCTGGCGCCGAAGGCCAGCGTCAGCACATGCAGGCTGCCGAAGGCCCACCAGGTCAGCGGCAGCGCGAACAGCACACCCGTGGCCACCGGCACCAGCAGCAATGGCAGCCGACGCGGGGTGCGGAACACCGCCCATAGCAACAGCAGCACGCCGATCAGCGAGCCGAGCCCGATGGTCGACATCTCCTGCTTGGCCTGTTGCGCGCCGTTGCTGGCATGGAAGACCAGTCCGGAGCGCAGCAGCTGGACGTCGGGATAGTCGGCCTTCACGCCATTCACGGCCTGCTCCAGCGCCTGCTGGTCACTCATCGCGTAGGCGCTGCCCGTCAGGGTGGCGCTGATCAGCCGATAGCCGCTACCGCCTTCTTCGCTGTTCTGCTCATCACTGTCCTGTTCGTTACTGGCTGAGCCAGCGGAAGCCGGCGCGCGCAGCAAGAGCTGGCCGCCGGACAGCGACAGGTTGGCGGGCGTCAGCCAGCTCTGCCAGGCGCCGGCGAGACCGAAGGGATCGCGGATCAGGTCGCGCTGGCCGCCGGGCTGGAACAGTTGCCTGAGGGCGCGTGCCTGCCAGTCATCGTCACTCAGGCCTGCAAGCGACGGGGCGATCAGGGCCGGCTGGACCTCTGCCGGCAGGCGCAGGCTTTCGAGGCTCTTGCCGTCATCCAGCGTCGCGATGGGCGCGAGCGCCTGACGCAGCGCCTGGGCGGCGGCGTCACGCTGCTTGCGTGCGGCGGCGCTGGCATCGCGACTGCCGACCAGAATCACCAGCCGGTTGGCGGTGTCATCCAGCGATTCGGCGCGCGCTGCCAGCGGGCTGCGCTCCTGCTCTGGCAGCATGGCGGTGATGCGGGTGTCGATCGCCCCACGCCAGGGGCTCTGCGGGACGATCTTCGCGGCCAGCAGCAGCGCGCACAGCAGCAGGGCGGCGGCCCACAGCCAGCGCCAGATGGCGCGATCCAGCCCCTGGCGCGGCTCATGGCTGGGCGATGTCATCGCTCGCAGTGACCGCCGGCGGTGAGCGCCAGCTCAAGGCGGTCACCGTCGCCGCTGTCGAGATTCACGTGTTCCAGCCAGCTGCCACCGTCGATCTCGAGGCGCTCGATGGCCTCGGCCAGCCGGGCATCGTTGGGCGTCAGGCTGGCCTGCCAATCATCCGGCGTACCCGTCAACGTCAGGGAGAAGTGCTCCTCCAGCGCCTGCCAGTCGCCGTGGAAGAAGCTGATCAGCAGCTCCGCCATCGCCTGCTGGTCGGCCGGCAGCGGCTCGCCATTCGGGCCTTGGCCGGCATCGGGGCGCATCTCGAGACGGTCTTCAATCGGCGAAGTGGTTTCCCACACCAGGCCTTCGGGTGCGTTCGGGTCGCCGATCAGACGGAAGTGACCCCGGCTCTCGAGCTCTGCACCGACATCCTCGAGCCAGCGCGTCTGCTGGAAGTCACCGCAGACCGGGGCGGTGCGCGCCAGCTGTTGCGTCAGGGCGCGGGCGTCGAATTCGGCGGTGCTGGTCTTTGAGGCACTGTTCTCGGATGCGCTGGCCCAGGGGGCACCGGCAGTCAGCAGCAGGGCAGTGGCGGCAATGGCAAGGCGCGAAGTCATCACGGTGTTCCTTGTGTCGGGTTCGGGGTGGCAGGCGCATCCTCGTCGCTGGAGCGTGACTGGCTGACTTGCGACTGACTGGCCTGCCAGGCGGCCAGCCGCTCGCTGAGCGCGGCGGGCGAGGCCAGCAGCATCTCGCCATCTTCCAACCCGACGGCGACCTGCACGCTGTAGCCGCGGGTCAGGCGCTTGCCGCTCTCGACATCGCGGATCACGTAGTCGAGCTTGAGGCGGTTCTCCCACTCACGCAGCCGCGCGGTGACGGCGATGCGCTGACCGAAGCGCGCCGGGCCGGCATAGCGCAGGCGCAGGTCGATCACCGGCCAGGCGTAGCCGGAATCGCGCATCTGCGGGTAGTTGTAGTCGAGCATGTCGAGCAGCTTGCAGCGGGCGATCTCGAGATAGCGCACGTAATGGCCGTGCCAGGCGACTTCCATCATGTCGACGTCGTGGAAGGGCACTTCCATCTCTACCGTGGCGGTCGGCATCGGTGTTTCGGCTGGCTGATTCATGGCTTGTCTCTCGTTCATGCGTTGGCCTCGCCGGCGCTCAGGGCCCAATGGCGCTCACGGATGCGCGCGCACAGCAGGCGCAGGTCGGCTTCCAGACCGCGATCTTCCTCGAGGGGCGCGATGTCTTCACGCAGTTCACGGGTGAAGGCGGCCAGTCTGGGCGGCGTGGCGGCTTGACCCGTGATGTCGGCGCGTTGCTCGCTGCCCTGCACGGCGGCGTGCAGGGTGGCGGCGGCGACCTGTTCCACCAGTGTCAGCACGCGCAGCGCATCCCGCGCGGCGATGGTGCCCATGCTGACCTTGTCCTGATTGTGGCACTCGGTGGAGCGCGAGAAGACGCTGGCGGGCATGGTCAGCTTGAGGGCTTCCGCCGTCCAGGCCGAGGCGCCGATCTGTACCGCCTTGTAGCCATGATTGAGCGGCGCGCGTTCGGGCGTGGCACCGCTGAGATTGCTGGGCAGGCCACGGTTGTAGCGGCTGTCGACCAGCAGTGCCAGCTGGCGGTCGAGCAGGTCAGCCAGGTTGGCGACCGCCGTCTTGAGGCTGTCCATCACCATCGCCACATGGCCGCCATAGAAGTGGCCGCCGTGGAGAATCTTGCCGGCCTCGACATCGATCAGCGGGTTGTCGTTGGCGCTGTTGAGCTCGGTCTCCAGGAAGCTGCGCCACCAGCTGAGGCTGTCCTCGACCACGCCGATGACGTGGGGCGCGCAGCGCGTCGAGTAGCGGTCCTGCAGACGCGGCGAGTTGATCGGCGTGGCGTCGACTTCCGGTGCCGCCGGGTGGGCCAGATCATCGCGCAGCCACTGGGCCACGCGGGCTTGACCGGGGTGCGGCTTGGCGGCGAACAGGTCGGCATCGAAGTGGTAGGGGTTGCCTTCCAGCGCCTGCACGCTGAGGGCGGTGATGCGCGCGCTCAGGCGGCTGAGGTAGCAGGTGCGGCCATAGGCCAGCGCGGCGAGAGCCGTCATCACGGCGGTGCCGTTCATCAGCGCCAGGCCTTCCTTGGGGCGCAGCACATAGGGCGTCAGGCCGTGTGCCGCGAAGACCTCGGCCGTCGGGCGCAGCGCGTGGGGCTGGCCTGCGCCGGGGCGCACCCAGACCTCACGCTCGCCACACAGCACGGCGGCGACATAGGAAAGCGGGGTGAGATCGCCGCTGGCTCCCACCGAGCCTTCTTCGGGAATGCGCGGCAGGATGTCGTGATTGAGCAGCCATACGAGGCGCTCCAGCAGCGCCATGCTGACCCCGGAGACACCACGGCACAGCGAGACGAGGCGCACCATCACCACCGCGCGACTGCTGACCACATCCAGGTCCGCGCCCATGCCACAGCCGTGGAAGGTATAGAGATGGCGCGGCAGGGCTTCGAGGTCCTCTGCCCCCTGCACGGCACGCGTCACGGAATCGCCGTAACCGGTGGTGACGCCGTAGACCACGCCTTCTTCCTCCAGCAGGCGTTCCAGCAGGGCCGGGCCGGCCTCGATACGGGCGCGGAAGGCGGCATCCGAAGTCAGGCGCACCTCACGGCGGCCTTCGGCGACATCGATCAACTGCTCGAGGGTGATATCACTGCCGTCGAGAATCAGGGCGGAGGAAGAGGTGGCGGGCTGTGACATGACGAGGTACCTGGCGAAGAGAGAAGCGTGAAAATGCGCTGAACGTGAAGAGCGAACAAGGTGAAGGCCGCAGAGCCGGGCGCGAAGCAGCGTTGCCGCAGGCCCGGCGCGGCTCAGGCGTCCTGTTTCGGAGCCGACGCGCTGTCTGGATTCGACGTGCTGTCAGGCGCCTGATGCCAGAAGTCGAAGAAGTTGAACCACTGCAGCGGATGGCGCTTCACGCGCGCTTCCAGATGACGGGCGTGACGCTGCATGGCCTGCTGGATCCACGCCTCGCGACCGCTGCGCTTGACGGCGCGGCTGTCATCAAAGGGCGCGAAGTCGACCCGGAAACGCGGATGGGCGCCGCCCTGTTCGCGAATGCAGCTCAGGGTATAGACGTGACAGCGCAGCAGCGCGGCCAGCATGAAGGGCCCCTGCGGGAAGGGCGCGGGCTGATCGATGAAGTCACAGTGCAGCACGCGCGGTGAGGCCGCGGCACTGGCCGGCGACGCGAGTCTGCTGCCTTCTGCTGGAGGGGTGTCTGCCTTGGCATCGTCGGCGGTGGGCGGAATCGGCACGCGGTCGGCGGCGATGACCACGAAGCCGCCGCGATTGACCCGATCGCCCAGCGCCATGGCGGTGGCAGGCGTGATCTCGCTGACCTCGATCATCTGCGGCGGCTTGCGCCCGGTGGCCTGCTCCAGCAGCTGATTGAACTTCTCGGCGTGGCGCGTGTGCACCAGCGCGCACAGATCGATGTCGTGGCGCTCGCCGATGGCATTGATCACATCCAGATTGCCGTGGTGAGCGACGAGGATGATGCCGCCCTCGCCACGCAGCGCGGCGTCGCGCAGGTCTTCCGGGCCGGTGCCGGTCAGCGAGGTCAGCGGAATCTCGCCGCTCCAGGCCGAGACCTTGTCCATGATCGCCTCACCGAACTGCATGAAGTGGGCGAAGCTTCTCGTCCATAGGCGCACGCCGCCAAGCTCTGGCTCGAGGCGCTTGAGGAAGTCGAAGGAGGCACGCCGCGCCACCCCGCGCAGCAGGAAGTACCACACCAGCACCGGAAACAGCGCGATACGAAACGGCCAGGCACCTAGGCGACGACGAATCGTCACCATCAGGCGCATGCCAGTGGTGGAGCCGGTTTCCGACAGGCGTGCCCAATGGGTCATTCGTGTTTCCCCTTCGCATCGTCAGGCTGCGAGGGGCGACTGACATGAGTGGATGATGTCCTGCCATTGCGTCCCGACAGCGTGCGCCAGGCAAGTTTCGGTGAGCGCAGCAGCATGCCGAGGAACAGCCGCGTGTGCATGGCGCTGATCAACAGGTTGTCGTGACCGGGGCGGAAGTGGCTGACGCCTCCGGTGGGATAGCTGACATGCACCGGCAGGTTGGCGACCTCGCCATCGGCCCAGTACCAGCGCACCAGCACCTCGGTGTCGAAGGACATGCGATCGCCACAGTCATGATGCGCCAGCAGCCGGTTGGTGGCGGCCAGCGGATAGAGGCGCACGCCGCACATGGTGTCGCGGATGGCCAGCGACAGGGTGTTGATCCACACCCAGATGTGCGAGGCGTAGCGGCCATAGAAGCGGATGCGCGGCACGCTGGCGTCGTATTGCGGATAGCCGATCTGCAGGCAGTCGGGATTTTCCTGCATGCCGTTGAGGAAGGCGGGCAGATCACTGACGTCGTGCTGCCCATCGGCATCCACCTGCAGGGCATGGGTGAAGCCGAGCTGCTCGGCAGCCTGCAGGCCGCTGCGCACGGCAGCGCCCTTGCCGCCATTCTGCTCACGGCGCACCAGGTGATGACCCTCGGCCGCCAGCTGATCCAGCACCTCGGCGCAGGGCGCGCTGCAGCCATCATCCACCAGCACGATGGGCAGCCCGAGCGGTGCCAGACCCGCGCACACGCCGGCGATGGTGGCGGGGTGGTCGTAGACCGGAATCACCACGCAGGCGCGCAGTGGCGACTCGCTGACGGGGGGAGAGGGTGTGTGGCCGGTCATCGGCGCCTGGGGCTGGCTCATGACGCCTCCGGTGTGGGTGTCGTCTGGGGCGAACTGAGTGGTGGGCTGAGGGGCGAGCTATCAGCCGCGCTATCGGTTTCAGCACCGTAGCGCAAGCGGCCACTGGCGTGCAGGCCCGCGCGGGATTCCAGGCGAAAGTCGACGCGCAGGCCGTGACTGTCGGCGACCAGTGTCGCGGCCAGCGTAAAGCGCATGCCCGGCAGCAACAGGTTGGAGAACTTGATGCGCTCCAGACGCTGAAAACGGCTTTCCTGCACGCCGACACCCGCCAGGCGCAGGCGGCGACCGAGATCGCGAGCCCATTTGAGCATCACCACGCCGGGCACCAGTGGCTGGTCAGCGAAATGCCCCTCGAGGTAGCACAGGCTGTCGGGCACCTCGGCTTCCAGCGTCAGCTGCTGCGGACCGCTGGAGGTTTCGCCCAGCCAGCGTGGCAGACGATGATCGTCGAGATCGGCAAACAGCCGCGCGACGGAATCCGCCGTGAACTTGCCCTGGGCATTCAGCGGCAGGCGCGTGACGAATCGCCAGTAGCGCGGCAGGGCGATGCGCTCGAAACCCGGCATCAGCGCACGGCGCAGACGGGCAATCAGATCACGGCGGCTGGCGTGGTCCTGCGGCAGCGCGCTCTCGTCCATCACCACCACCGCGCCCAGACGATGATCGCGGGTGGGCATCGGCAGGCAACGTACTTCCAGCACCTCCGCTTGCGCGCTGAGGCAGCGCTCCACCGCGCTCAACGAGACCCGCTTGCCGGCCAGCTTGACCAGCCGATCACTGCGCCCCAGCAGCTGAAAGCGTGGCGACGGCGTCTCAGCCGCCACTGGCGCAGCGTTGTCGGCCTGCTGCCACCACTCGTTCGGCTGCTCCAGAAACGGTGAGCGCACGGCGAAGGCGGGCGAGAAGCGGAGCTCGACCTCCGGCAGTGGTGTCCAGTCGGACGTCTCGTGCTGGCGGCGATGCGCGATGCCGCCCGTTTCGGTGCTGCCGTAGATCTCGATCACCGGCGCCTGCAGGCAGTTCTCTGCGTGGCGGGCGGCCTCGGCCGGCAGCGGGGCACCTGAAGAGAAGACCCGCAACACCTGAGCCTGAGCCTGGCCCGCCACGCGGCTCCCGTCACTGGCCTGGGGCAGGCGCGCCAGCTGGGCCGGCGAGCTGACTAGCTGGCAGCGATGCCCGAGGCCGGACAGCTGCGCGATGGCGGCGGCCAGCTGCTCCGGGTAATGACAGGCTTCGCTGAGAAACGGCACCCCTTCGCTGAGCGGGCGCAGCAGCGACACCAGCAGACCGTAGATGTGCTGGTGACTGACCTGGCTGAGGCTGACGGCGCCTGTGCTTGGCTCAGACGCTGAGTCAGTGCCTGAAGCGTCCGTCGCCAGCGGCCACAGCGCGCGATGCACGGCCAGTTCGGCCTCGAGCTGATCGAAGCGCTTGGCGATGCGCAGCGGCTCGCCGGTGGAGCCGGAGGTGCAGAGCTCCAGCGCGAGACGCCCGCCGTCCGGCGTGATCTCGAACGGTGTATTCGGTGCTGCGGTAGAGCCGACAGAGTCGGTAGAGCTGAGAGTGCCGGTAGAGCTGAGAGCTCCGGATTGCTCCGGCGGCCAGCCAGCGGCGCTGGTCTCGGGCAGTTTGCCATCACTGCTCTCGGCCAGGCGGGCCAGG
Organism: Cobetia sp.; assembly: GCF_983723665.1. Taxonomy (NCBI): domain Bacteria; kingdom Pseudomonadati; phylum Pseudomonadota; class Gammaproteobacteria; order Oceanospirillales; family Halomonadaceae; genus Cobetia; species Cobetia sp. Next base: position 19,102 of record NZ_CFDJES010000036.1, read on the forward strand.
GTTTCCGGGCGGTCATCGCCGGGCAGCACGGCGAGCATGCCGCGCTCCCACAGCGCCAGCAGCTGCACGCAGGCGCCCAGTGTGGTGGGCTGGAACAGCACCCAACGTGCGCCGGGTCGGCGGCCAGCATGCGCAGCGGGCAGGTTGTCCAGCCACTGATGCCAGGCATCGACGCGTGCCATCAGCTCGGCACGACTCAGCGGGCGCAGCGGCTGACCGGGACTGGCCAGCCAGCAGGCCGGCGCCGCGGGCGCGAGTCGGGCGAGCTGGCGCCAACCCTGATGGATGAGGGAGGTGGCGCGCTGGGCGGCGTCTTGCTCAGTGGAGCGTGCGGTGGCGCGGCTGGCAGGCTGGCGGGCATCAGACATGTGAGGCAGGCAACTCTTCAGAAAGTCGAATTCATCTGGGGGCGTATCCACGCCGGGCGTATCCATACATGGATTCAGCTATCGATAGCCGAGCTCATCGATAGCCAAGCTCATCGATAACCAGGTTCAGCCATCGGCGCGGCGCAGGCGACGGCGTACCAGCCATTCGCCGCAGAACAGCAGCCCCATCAGCACGTAGCTCACCAGGCCGTTGTAGAGCGTCCAGGTCGCGAGGTCGGCATACAGCGCCGTGGTCGCGGCAACACTGGCATTGAAGACGAAGAAGCCGCACCACACTCGGGTGACCTTGCGGGTATAACGCACGCCGGCGGCGGGCAGATCAGGCTCCTGCAGACGCGCCAGGCGCTCGATCACCGGCATGCCGCGCCACAGACTGGTGGCGAACACGCTGAGCATGGCCAGATTGACCAGCACCGGATAGGCGCGCAGCCCCAGTTCCGCCTCGCTGAGCAGGCTGATGGCGATCAGCAGCGCGGCCAGCGTCAGGCGCAGGATCAACGGCAAGGGCAGACGCTGGATCAGCAAGGCGCCCAGCGCGATCAGTGCCCACACCCAGGGCGAGACATGTCCGCTGGTCGCGTCGCCCACCGGGTCTGCCGTCAGCCGCGAGAGCAGGGCATAGACCAGCAGTGGCCAGCATATGGCGGCCACGACGCCCAGCCCGCCGAGCAGCAGCCTTGGCAGTGACGGACGCCGCCCTCGACCAGAGGACAATGACGTCATGCCTGGCGCTGCATCAGCTGCTCGACGGCGGTCACGACGTCATCGAGGCTGCGTACGCTCTTGAAGTCATTGGCTTCGATGCGTCGGCCGGTGAACTTCTTGAGTTCGACCACCAGGTCCACCGCATCGATGCTGTCGATGTCGAGGTCTTCATAGAGCAGCGCCTCGGGGTGGATGTCAGCGGCATCGATCTCGAACAGCTCGATCAGGGTGCTGCGCACATGGGCATAGATCTCTTCGCGGGACGCGGTCTGTTGCTCAGCGCTCACGACGGGCCTCCACGAGTTCACGCAGGGCATTGAGGCTGGCGAAATGCGCGCGGGTGTCCTCGGCTTCGGCGTCCAGCGTGATGCCGTACTGCTTCTGCAGCGCGAGACCGAGCTCCAGGGCGTCAATCGAATCCAGCCCCAGGCCGTCCACGAACAGCGGTTCATCGGCGACGATGTCGTCCGGCGTGATGTCCTCAAGCTCCAGGGTGTCGATGATCAGTTGCTTGAGTTCCAGTTCCAGCTTGGCGCTATCGCTCATGAGTATTCCTCGTGTCGGCGTACCGATAATGGCCGGTATGAATGGCAGCAGGCTTTATTAACGGCGGGAAGGCCGAATATCTTAATCACTTTTTCTCGCTATCTGATCAACATCGAGATCAGGGGCAGTGCGGATCAGCGCGTTGTCATGACTCGCGAATCCGTCGCTGAAAGGCGGCCAGCTCAGCGGCAAAGTCGCTGGCCAGGCGGCGCGTCAACTGGCGGGCATCGCGTGACAGCGGCACCTCATCCTCTGCTGCCGGTGGCGGTGCGACATGCGCCGTCATGTCCGGCAGTACCTTGATATTGAGCATCACCCGCCGGGCCGGGATGTGATACCAGGGCTCGCCCTTGGTCAGGGTGCTGGGCTGGCAGTCGATCAGCACGGGGGTGATCTCGCTTGGCGTGCGCAGCGCGATGTTGGCGGCGCCGCGGCGGAATTTCAGCGCGCGCCCGGGCACGCTGCGCGTGCCTTCCGGAAACAGGATCAAGGCATTGCCGCGCGCCAGGCTCGCGCCGGCGGCCTCGAGCACGCCCTGCGGCTCTTCATTGGTGATGTAGCCCGCGGCGCGGATGGGGCCACGGGTGAAGGGGTTGCGTGCCAGCCGCCCCTTGACCACGCAGTCGGCGTGGGGAATCAGCGCGAGCAGGAAGACCACGTCGATCAGCGTCGGGTGATTGGCCAGCACCAGCAGGCCGGGACGTTGCAGACGCTCGCAGTCGTGCAGGCGATAGTCGAGCACGCCCAGGCCGCGCATCAGGCCCACGAAGCCGCGCATGCAGTGATGGATGATGCTGCGCGCGAGCTTCTGTCGCTTGTCGGGGCGGCGTACCACCAGTGTCAGCAGGGGCCACATTCCCCCCACCAGCAAGCCGCCCAGCCCGAAGGTCAGGAAGCTGATGGCCGTGGCGATGCCACGCCACAGGCGCCCGAGGGGTGACGACAGCATGCGTGGCATCAGTCTGCTGGCGGCGTCGGTGAGGCGGCGTGAGCGCGGCTCAGCTGCCAGTGATGGCGACGACAGGGGAGCGTCTCAGCCCCGGCCTGCTCGAGCCAGGCGATGACCTCAAGCGGCGTCGGGGCGCTGTCCGTCAACGATTCGCCAGGCGTAGCGCTCAGTGTCCATGCGCTGTCATCGTCACTGCTGCGGCTCAGGCGCAGGGCGACGGCGCTGGCGCAGGCCGGGTAGTCACCGTGGAGCAGGAAGGCCTCCGGCGCGGCGATATCGGAGAACAGCACGATGACGTCCCCGCGCTCGCTCAGATAGCCGAGCGCCTCGCTCATCAGCGCCTCGAATTCGTTGCCACAGGCGGCGAGGGCTTCCAGCGGCTGATGGGACTTGCCGGTGATCGAGTACATGCCCAGCACGGCGTTGTGCACCGAGAGCGAGAAGCGCGCCGGTGACAGGGCTTCGTCGGACTGGGTGGCGGCGTCCAGCAGGGCGAGAATCTTGCCGGTATCGCCATGGCGCGAGGCATGGATGATAGGCAGGTCGGCGTCAGGGTCGAGCGCGAACAGCAGCTTGCAGCAGGCCTGGCCGACCGGGCTGAGTCGACGACGCTGCATGGCCGGGACTTGCTCGGCACGCGGGGAGGGGGTGATATCTACGCGGCTGTCGTGGGCGGTGCGGGACGCACTCGCCTGCCAGGCTCGCCAATCAGTCAGACGCATGAGGTTCTTGTCCGTGAACGCATCGTTGCCATATTGGGGCCTCAGTGTACCGCACAGGGGTTGGGCAGCCCAACCGGACTCAGGCGTGTTGGCACTGAGCAGGCGGCGTGGCTACGCGTGTCGTTGGCAGGATAGCAGCTTGCAGGGCGGCACAAGGCGCCTGACGTGAGGTGTCGGGGTGTGATGTCCTGCGGCGGGTCACCGCTGTGGCGGCGCTGGACAGCGGCAGAAGAGGGTGTAGGGTATCGTCGCACTGAGACTGGCGCCCGGGGCGTCATGGGGTAAAACGCTGAGGACGCACAATGATGACTGTCATCAACAGGCCGGTGGCATGAAGGGTGGCTCGCGGGACCTGCTGCGTAGACGAGCGCGCGCAAGTGCTCGCGCAGGGCAGGCGACCCGAGCGCACTCGCAGGCGCTGATGCGCCTTCTTTCGCTCTCGGAGTGGTTGCCGGTCATCCGGG
>NZ_CFDJES010000036.1:22976-24433 GCF_983723665.1 Cobetia sp.
TCGCAGGCGCTGATGCGCCTTCTTTCGCTCTCGGAGTGGTTGCCGGTCATCCGGGTACTCGGCCTGCTGCTATGCGTGGTGGCCTTGATGATGCTGGCGCCCTTGCTGGTGTTGCTCGGCGAAGCGGATGCGGATGCCAGCGCCTTTCTGATCTCGCTGGGCATCACGCTCGGCTCGGCGGTCATCATGCTGACGGTCTCGCGCAAGGTGGAGCTGCAACTCAAGCCGCGTGCGATGTTCGTGCTGACGACGCTGAGCTGGGTGCTGGTGTCGGCCTACTCGAGCCTGCCGTTGATCTTCGGTGCGACCCACCTGGGCGTGACCGATGCCGTGTTCGAATCGGTGTCGGCGATCACCACCACCGGCTCGACCGTGCTGTCTGACATCGAAGGGCTCTCGGATGGCCTCAAGCTGTGGCGCGGCCTGATGCAGTGGGTCGGTGGTATCGGCATCATCGTGATGGCGATCGCGATCCTGCCGTTTCTGAAGGTCGGCGGCATGCGCCTGTTCCAGACCGAATCCTCGGACTGGTCCGACAAGGTGCTGCCGCGTGCCGGTGGCGTGGCCAAGGCCATCGGGCTGGTCTATGTCGGGCTGACGTTGCTGGCCATCGTCTGTTACTGGCTGGGCGGCATGCACTGGCTGGATGCGCTGGTGCATGGCATGACGTCGCTGGCCACCGGCGGTTTCTCCAATTACGACAGCTCGATGGGCGTCTATTCCGACCGGCCCTATCTGCTGTGGATGGCGTCGGCGTTCATGTTGCTGGGGGCGCTGCCCTTCGTGCTGTTCATCCGCGCCTGGCAGGACCAGGCCGGTGTCCTGTGGCGTGATGCCCAGGTGCGCGGCTTCCTGCGTCTGCTGGGGTGGGTGATCGCCTTGCTGACGCTGTATCGCGTCGTCAATGGCGAGGCCATCTTCACGGCGCTGACCCAGGTGACCTTCAATGTCATCTCGGTGGTGACCACCACCGGCTACGCCAGCGACGACTACAGTGCCTGGGGGCCCTTTGCGGTGGTGGCCTTCTTCTATCTGACCTTCGTCGGCGGCTGCAGCGGCTCGACCAGCGGCGGCATGAAGATCTTCCGCCTGCAGATCGGCCTGATCATGCTCGGCAACCATCTGCGCTCGTTGATCCATGCCAATGGCGTCTTCTCGCAGCGCTACAACGGTCGCGCGCTGCCCGATGAGGTGGTGCGCGCCGTGATCGCCTTCTCGTTCTTCTTCTTCATCACCATCGGTGGCCTGGCGCTGGCGCTGTCGTTCATCGGGCTGGACCTGATCACCGCGGTGACCGGCGCCGCCACGGCCGTCACCAACGTCGGCCCGGGGCTGGGTGAGATCATCGGCCCGGCGGGCAACTTCTCGAGCCTGCCGGACAGCGCCAAGTGGTTGCTGTGCATCGGCATGCTGATGGGGCGTCTCGAGATATTGACCGTGCTGGTGCTGTTCTCGCC
>NZ_CFDJES010000037.1:0-24303 GCF_983723665.1 Cobetia sp.
ATCAGTTCTGGCGCACGCCATCGATCTCGCGCACGAAGGGCGGCAAGGCCTCGATCAACTGCTGACCGTAACGCTTGGTCAGGATGCGTCGATCCAGAATCGTGATACGCCCTTCATCGGCTTCCTTGCGAATCAGGCGCCCACAGGCCTGCACCAGCTTGATCGAGACATCCGGCACCGCGATACGCATGAACGGGTTGCCGCCCCGCGACTCGATCCACTCCGCCAGCGTCGCACCGACCGGGTCATCCGGCACCGCGAACGGCAGCCGCGTGATCACCACGTGGGTCAGATACTTGCCGGGCAAGTCGATGCCCTCAGCGAAGCTCGCCAGCCCGAAGATGATGCTGCCGCGCCCGCCATCCACCGCCTTGCGGTGCTGACTGAGCAGCTCATGCTTGGGCAGACGACTCTGCGCCAGCACCCGCTTGCGGGTCTCGCTGTCCAGCGCCTTGTTGACCGCCGCCAGCTGCTTGCGCGAACTGAACAGCACCAGCACCGCCTCGCGCACATCCAGCGCATTGACGAAGTCGACGATCGCCTGCTCATGCGGACCGGGTGGCGACGGCTCCACCGCCTCGCGCGGGATGGCCAGCACCGCCTTGCCATAATCGAACGGGCTGGGCAGACGCTGATAGCGATAGCGATTGGCCAGGCCCGCGCGCTCCTGCAGGCGCTCGAAGCGATTGAGCGCCGTCAGGGTCGCCGACGTCAGCACCGCACCGAAACAGGTGCCCCACAGATGGCGTGCCAGCGTTTCCGCGGCCGACACCGGACTTGCCGAGACGGTCATCTCCGGCTCGCCATTGAAGCGCTCGAAGGTCAGCCAGCGCGCATGCGGCGGCCCATCGGCAGGGTCGCTCAGGCCGATGGCCTCCCACAGCGCATGGGCCTCCAGCGCACGCCCGTGCAGCAGGGCCACCAGCGGCAGCCAATCCTCGGCATTCTCCTTGGGCAGGCCGGTGGCCTTCTCCGGGTCCAGGCTCTCACGCAGGATGTCGGCGATCTGCTCCAGCGCCCGCGACAGCTCCGCGAAGCCCTTGAGCAGGTTGTGGCCCAGCTCCTTGAGCGCCTCCGGTGCCTGACCGCGCTCGAAGCGATGATTGGTGACGTCCTCGCCGGCCCCATTGGGCAGATCCGCCAGCTGATGCCCCAGCCCGAACACCTCGCCCAGACGCGGCTCGATATCCGCCAGCAACTCGGGCATGCGCGCCAGCAGACGGCCGATGGTCGGCTGACTGCCCAGCGCCGCATTCAGCTCGGTGAGCGACTTCTTGAGGTTGCCCAGCCAGCGCAGCGTCTGATTGATCGGCGTGCGGTGATGGAAGTGATCCAGCGCCTTGTCGGGCAGATGGTGCGCCTCATCGAAGACGTAGATGCAGTCACTGGGCGATGGCAACACCAGCCCGCCGCCCAGCGAGAGGTCCGCCAGCACCAGGTCATGGTTGGCGACGATGATGTCGGCCTGCTCCAGCTGACGACGGGCACGGAAGAAGGCACACGCCGAGAAGTGGCTGCAGCGGCGATTGGTGCACTGACGGTGGTCCGTGGTCAGACGCGCCCAGTCACGGTCCTCGACCTGCAACGGCCAGCTGTCGCGGTCTCCTGCCCACTCGCCGCTGGCATAGTCCTCGGCCATCTTGCCGGCCAGCTCCACGAAGCTGCCGCCGTCGCTGGCGATCATGTCACGCTCGAACAGCGCCATGGTCGGGTTGTCCTCGACACCTTCCAGCGCCTGATCCAGCTTCTGCACGCACAGGTAACGGCGACGGCCCTTGGCCAGGGCGTAGTCGAAGCTCAGCCCCGAATGCTTCTTGAGCGCCGGCAGGTCCTGATGCATGACCTGCTCCTGCAGCGCGATGGTCGCGGTCGAGACCACCAGCCGCTTGCCACGCGCCTTGGCCACCGGCAGTGCGGAGAGCAGATAGGCCAGCGTCTTGCCGGTGCCGGTACCGGCCTCCAGCACGCAGACATGCTCGTTGCCGAGGCGATAGCCTTCCGGATTCTGCTCGATGTTGCCCAGGGTGCGCGCGATCTCGGCGATCATCAGCCGCTGCCCGTAGCGCGGCGTCAGTTCAAGACCCTCGAGCAACTTGCGATAGGCGCCCTGAATCTCGCCCTTGAGGCTATCTTCCAGCATTGCGTGTCTCTCTCCTCAACTGGCCATCCACCCCTGACCCACGACATCCGCTCGACAACAACTGGCAACTGGCTGCTTGTCGTCGAACCTGCGGGTCATGGAGCGCAAGACGGCGAACAGCCTGAGCTGTCCGCCGTCTTTGCGTGCTACTGCCATCTACCTCGACTGCCCTGCGCGGCCGGCCAGCTTTCTGTGACCGGTCGGAGGCAAGCAGACGTTACAGCAGGCCCTGGGGCGGCTGCTGACGCGGCAGCGTTTCCTGCAGGTAGTCTTCGATTTCCGGCAGTGAGAAGACATCTTCCTCACCGACGAAGCTGATCAAGGTCACATCGCTGAAGCTTGCACGGTGGACGTAGTCCTCCGGCACTTCCGGCAGCGTGAAGTTGATCGCATGGGTCGCGTCCTCGAGTGCGAAGCCACGCCCGGCGACATCGCTGACCACCAGCACCTTGAGCTTGCCGTTGCGGAAGGCCTCATGGGCTTCCAGGCGCTCGGTCTGGGTCTCGGCGCCGGACATCACCGCCGACTCGATACCGGCTTCCTTGAGCGCGGCGTTGATCTTGCGCACCAGCCCACGGCTATTGCCGAAGACCACGGAGCGCTCCATCTCGCCCTGCTTCACCAGATTGATCAACAGACGCAGCTTGTCATCATCGCTCACGGTGTAGGTCTGCACGGCGTCGTTGTCCGCCGCGATGGCAGCCGTCGCTTCGTGCTCGACCGCGACCTGAGTCGCCTCATGCGTCCACTGCTCGGCCAGCCCCAGCACGTCGGAAGACAGCTCGGCGGAGAACAGCAGCGTCTGGCGCTCTTCCGGACGCGGCGTGGCGCGGATGATGCGCTTGACGTCGGGGATGAAGCCCATCGACAGCATGCGGTCCGCTTCGTCGACCACCAGCACCTCGGTCTCGGAGAGATCGACATCGCGCTTGGTATGGAAATCGAGCAGGCGGCCTGGCGTGGCGACCAGCAGGTCGACCTTGCGCTCGAGGCGTTCACGCTGCTTCTGGTAGTCCATGCCACCCACCACGCAGGCCACCGAGATGCGCGCGAATTCGGAGAACGCCTTGGCGTCCTTCTCGATCTGCAGCGCAAGCTCACGGGTCGGCGCGATGATGACGGCACGCGGCGCGCCCGGCTTCTGGCCTTCCGGCGCCTTCTCTTCCAGGAAGTAGGCCAGGGTAGCGATCAGGAAGGCGGCGGTCTTGCCGCTGCCGGTCTGGGCACGACCGACCACGTCACCACCCAGCAGTGCCTTCTCGAAGGTCTGGGCCTGGATCGGGGTGCAGTATTCAAAGCCGGCCTTCTGGATGGCACGCATCAGCGGCAGCGGCAGATCGAAATCATGGAAGCGCCACTGGCCAGCGACCGGCGCGACCGGGAACTGATCGAGGTTCCACTTGGACTGGGAGCGACGCGGCTTGCGACGACGACGCTTGGGCTTTCTCGGCTTCTGGTTCGGGTCCTGCGGCTCTTGCTGAGTCTGCTCAGCGGCTGGCTGGGTCTGATCCGTCTCGCTCATGTAATCCGTTCTTTTCAAGGGTTCATATGCGACAGGCGCGGGTCGTTCTCGGAATCTCGCCGTGACAGGCCACACCCGGTTGGTTCGTCATGCCCAGTCGTCTCACCTGGTTCGCCTGACTCGCGCCTGATGCGCGGTAGTCTCGGGCTGCATGCGCCTTTACCGGATTGGGAGCCATCCCCCGCCCTTCTGCGGCAACACCCCCTGGGTGTGCGTCTCCGGGGCCACGCAGGCCTCGGGTGCAGAAGGACACGAATGCTCTCACCTGTTCTTGACGGATTCACGCATCCAGCGCTCCCCTGCCCGAATGTTCGGCAAGGGACTGGAGCGGACGTCTGCCATGAGGGTCTGCTCACGTGGCACCGGTCATGTCATCGCCGGGCTCACGCAACGGACAGGCTCATGGGTCGCCACAAGGACGGCCGATACTGCGTGTCGGTCGAAAGGGCTTCTTCATCGAGCGGGCATCAGGCTGCCGGGCAACCTTGGCCACGCCACGGGACAGTTCGCCGCCGCCCGTCTGTCTATCTGTCTGGGCCGGGGCGGCGTACCTGCCAGGGTCATTCAGGTAACACTCATATATTGCATATTGCATGTCGCTGGCACGGGCAATGGCAGCAAGACTGGCGCGTCCGGCAAGCCGTTGTCTCTGACATGCGTGAGGGGAAGCGCGCCCCGAGGGGCAGGCGACCCGCCATCGTGCATGAGACACAAGGCGCCGATTCAAGCGGCCAGTCACGCACCTCACCTGCGGGCAGCGACGATAACGCCGACATATTGTACCAGCCCGCCGGCGTCTTCGCGCCCCTGCATCATGACGCACTCGGCGCGAGACATCCTCGCGTGCACGACACGCGATGCCTCTCACCACGACGCCCCTCATGGCACCCGCCCCATGCAGGCTGGTAGAATGCCCGACAACTGATGCGGTTGCCCGCGTGCCGCGGCCTTGCCGTGCGACTCAAGGCTGGCGACTGCCGACACCGAACAGGAAAGCCCGAAGATGACACGTAGAAAGAAGAGCCGCTCCATCGCCGACAAGGTGCAGATTCGTACCGGCCGCCGCAAGGACTTCAAGAAGTGGCGCGCCGAGAACCCGGACCAGGTGCATTCCGGCCCGCGTTACGTGGCCAAGAAGAAGGACCAGCGCAAGTCCCAGGCTGCCGCCAAGCTGGAACGCATGAACGCGGCGCCGCTTTTGCCGCTGCACCCTGATGCGCCGGCAAAGGAAGACAGCTCCTCCAAGGATGATGGTGGAGGCGAAGCGTGATGCGCCTGATTTCCTTCAACATCAACGGCATCCGTGCGCGTCCGCATCAGCTGGAAGCGCTGATCGAGACGCATCAGCCGGAAGTCATTGGCCTGCAGGAAACCAAGGTGCAGGACAGTGAATTCCCCCACGCGCACATCGAGGCGCTGGGCTATCACGTGGTGTGGCACGGCCAGAAGGGTCACTACGGCGTCGCGATGCTGACCCGTCAGGTGCCGAAGAAGGTGCACTACGGCATGCCGGATGACGACGAGGATGCCCAGAAGCGCATGATCGGCGTCGAGATCGACGGCCCGAATGGCGAGCCGCTGATCGTCTACAACGGCTACTTCCCCCAGGGCGAGAATATCGAGCACCCGGTGAAGTTCCCCTACAAGACGCGCTTCTATCAGCAGCTGTTCCGCCTGCTGGAAGAAGACCACCAGCCCGAGCAGCATGTGGTGGTGATGGGCGACTACAACATCTCGGCCACCGACCGCGACATCGGCATCGGCGAGCCCAACCGCAAGCGCTGGCTGCGCGAAGGCAAGACCAGCTTCCAGCCCATCGAGCGCGAGTGGATGGAGCGCCTCTACGCCTGGGGCCTGACCGACAGCTTCCGCCACGTGCACCCGGAAGTCGATGACCAGTTCAGCTGGTTCGACTACCGCTCACGCGGCTTCGAGCGTGAGCCCAGGCGCGGCCTGCGCATCGACCTGATCATGACCAGCCCCGGCCTGACTCCGCTGATCAAGGATTCCGGTGTCGACTACGCACTGCGCGGCATGGAAAAGCCGTCGGATCACGCCCCAGTGTGGACCGATATCGGCTGATGCGCTGAGCAACGCCAGCGCGAACACGATCGCCAGACACGCAAACGCCGCCTTTCCCGTCTCAGGACGATCAGGAAAGGCGGCGTTTTCGTTGCAGTGATACTCAGGCAGCGCTGGGTCGTAAGCGTCTTACGTCATCAGCGCTGCGCGACGGATTTCAACCAGGCATCGGCCCCTTCGGCGCCACGCGCCTGAGCCTTCTTGAAAGCTTCACGCGCAGGGTCGAACTGCTCCAGCTGACTGGCGACCACGCCGGAGAGCAGCCAATGACGCGCCGAGTCATCGCCACGCTCACCGGCCGCGGCCAGCGCCTGCTGCGCCGTTTCCCAGCGGCCCCAGTCATAGGCAAGCTCGGCATACTGCCGGGCATCCTCGAGTGACTGGCTCTGCTGCGAGACGGCTGCCCACGCCTTGAGCGCATGCTCGACATCGCGCGCCGCCGTCCAGGCCTGCGCCAGCTGGCGACGCAGCGCCGGGGTATCGTCAAGCAGCGGCTGCCCCTCGGGTGTCGCGGATTTCGAGAGCCCCGCCTTGATCAGCTCCGCCGCCCGTGCCGGCGCACCGGCCGCCAGCTGCAGGTCGACTCGCTGCTGATAGGCATCACTGCCGCTGACGATCCCCGCTGCCCATGCCGCTTCCCAGGTACTGGCGGCGCGGGTGTTCTGGTTGAGGCGCTGATAGAGCGCCACGGCACGCTGCCAGTCCTGCGGATCGCGTGACTCGCCCAGCCCCTGCTCGACCAGCGCCACCGCCGCGCCATGGCGGCCGGTCTGCTGATAGACACTGACGGCCAGCTTCAGGCGATCACCGCTCGGCGCACTCGCCTTGCTGGCACGCTCCAGCCAGTCCTCGGCGCGCGCCCAGTCACCACGGTTGGCTTCCAGACTGACCGCCAGCCACAGGTCATCGGCACTCGCCGAGCCGCCGTGCAGATATTCCGCCAGACGAGCGATACCGCTATCGCGCTCCCCGGCGCGCAGGCGCAGCATCGCTTCACGACGCAGCCACTCGCGAGCCTGGGAGGCATTGACGCCCGGCAGGCGACGCGCCTCGGCATACAGACGCGCCGCCTGGGCCTGATCGCCCTGGCGCGCACGCGCACTGGCCGCCAATGACAGATACAGCGCACGCACTTCACCACGCTGGCGCTTGGCCTCACGCTCGGCGCGCTCACCGACCGCGTCATAATCGCCTTCATCCAGCCGTGACTGCAGCGTACGCAACTGCCCCGCCACTTCGGCGGAGACGCGCGTCGCCGCATGGGCCGCACTGATGCCACCAACTTCCATCATCAGCATCAGGCAGGTCGAGACCAGCGTCACGCGGGTGAGTCGGCGCCCGCCGCGTGTCAGCAGCTGGCGCGCCCGCGCCATCAGGCCTCGCGATCGCTCAGCGCTGTCGGCGTCCTGCGGCGGTGTGGATTTCGCTACCATGAGTCTTTCCTCTTGCGTTCATCGCTGCCATGACCCGGCGCATTGCCGATAAGTCCACGGCATCAGAGATGACGACATATGACACACATCAGACACCCGATGAAAGCCCGCGCCATGGGGTCATGGGTTGCCTCAACGCAACTGGAACTCGAGCCGCTGGCGCGCCTGGCGCGCATTGCCCGCGGCCGGGAATTCCCAGCGCGCGATCGCCTTCATCGCCGCCCGGTCAAACACGCCCGACGGCTCGGCACGCACCACCCGCAGCGAGCCGCCATCGACATTGCCGTCCGGACGAATCACGAAGGCCACCTCGACGAAGCCCTCAATGCCGCGGCGACGCGCGCGACTCGGATATTCGGGAGCGGTGCGCACGGTGGGCCGCGGTGAACCACCCTGCGCCGCCGGGGCCGCCTTGGGCTTTGACGGCTTCGCCGCGGCCTGTGACGACGCATCAGACGCCGACTGCGCCGATGAAGCGGCCTCGGCCTGCCTGGCGACCGCCTTGGGTTCCGGCTTGGCCTTGGGTGCCGGTTTCGGCGTCGGTTTCGGCTTGGGGGTCGGTTTGGGCGGACGCTCGACTTCCAGCGGCGGCAGGCTGTCATCCATGGTCAGCTCTGGCGTCGGCGGCAATGGCGTCTTGACCTCGGGAATCGCCACCGGGCTTGTCGCCTTGGGCGCCGGCATCGGGGCTGCCTTGGGTGGCGGCGGTGGCTCGGCCGGCGGCGTGGGCAGACTTTCACTCGCCGCCGGTGCGGGCTCCGGCGCCTCTTCAGGCGCCTGAACGGTGGAGACCGACAGCGGCTCCGGTGGCGGCGTGTCGTTCACCGGCGGCGCAACCAGCAAGGCCAGCGCATAGAACAGCACCAGCGCCAGCAAGGCGCCGCCGACAAGCCCGACGAGTCGATTGGCATACAGGCGTCGCGTCATGTCATTCGCCCTTCGAGGCGGCGACCGCGATGTCCTGCACACCCGCGTTGCGCAGTGCATCCATCGTCTCGACCAGCAGACCGGTCTGTGAGCGGCTGTCGGCCTGGATCACCACCGGCTGACCATCGGCAAGATCGGCCACGGCGTCGCCGACGCGATGGGCATCCACCGGCTTGCCGTCGACCCACACCGCGCCCTCGGCGGTGATGGCGACCATGACCGCCGCGTCAGGGCGCGCCGTGGCGTTGGAGGCTTCCGGACGCTGGATCTCGACCCCGGACTCCTTGACGAAGCTGGTGGTGACGATGAAGAAGATCAGCATGATGAAGACGACATCCAGCATCGGCGTCAGATTGATCTCGCCGCTGTCTTCCGCGGCCTCCATGCGACGTCTACGCATGTGGTGTCTCGCTTGTATCAGAGGAGGAATCAAAACCGTTCGCAGCGGACATGCCGGAACGTGCATCGTCGACGGCGCGCGCCAGACGGTCGTGCAGGCGCTGGTCTTCACGACGCACCACGCGCTCGAAGCGCGTGACGAACATCAGGCCCACCACCGCGACCGCCATGCCGGCCAGCGTCGGCAGCGTGGCGCGTGCCACACCATCGGCCATGGCACGCGCCTGGCCGGTGCCGGCGATCGCCAACGAATCGAAGACATGGATCATGCCGGTCACGGTGCCCAACAGGCCTGCCAGCGGACAGATCAGCACCAGCAGCTTGAGCCACGGCAGCGGCGCGCGCAGGCGTGACAGCAGCTCACGGGTCAGCACTTCGCGATGGGTGAGCGCCGACCAGCTGTGGTGCTCGCTGCGCGCCACCCAGTCGTGGATCAACCGCTGACGCGCCGGACGATGCACGAGCCGCCAGTAGAGGCCGCGTTCCAGCGCCAGCCCGAACAGCACCATGGCGATCAGGCAGATCACCACGATCAGCGGGCCACCGCTTTCCACCAGCCGCATCACTGGCGCGAAGCCACCGCTCAGCAAGGAAGAGGCGGCCAACGAATCAGGCATGCTCGGTATCCCGCTGACGCGCCGCCGCGCTGGCAGCCTTGCTCGGGGCGCGCTTCTCGAGGTGATCGGCCAGACGTGCACTGGCGCGGCCCTCGAGGCGGCCCATCAGGCCCTTGGACAGACTGGAAAGCCCGGTCTGGGCGAACAGCAGCGGCACGGCGGTCACCAGACCCAGCACGGTGGTCACCAGCGCCTGGGAGATACCGCCGGCCATCAATTTGGGGTCGCCGGTACCGAAGACAGTGATCGACTGGAAGGTGCCGATCATGCCGGTCACGGTACCCAGCAGACCCAGCAGCGGCGCGATGGCAGCCAGCAGCTTGACCAGCGCCTGGCCACGTTCGAGCCTGGGCTGCTCGGCCAGCAATGCCTCATCGAGACGGGCTTCGAGCGCTTCCGGCTCGTGATCGTGGCGCATGCCTTCAAAGCGATGCAGCACACGGCCCAGCGGGTTGTCGTCACTGAGCTGGCTCAGGTAGGCTTCCTGACGCTTGACCGCCCGGCGGGTCAGCGACAGACGCACCAGCTGGATCAGCGCGATGATCAGGCCCAGCACGCCCAGGCCGACGATGACATAACCGACGGCGCCGCCCTGCTTGAGGCGCTCACCGAGACGCGGTGCCCGCGCCAGCGCCTGGGTGACATCGCCACCGGTGGGGTCGAAGCTCAGGCGATCACTGTCGCCGGCATCGAAGGCCGCCAGCTGCTTGCGAATGCGCAGCGGCGTGGTACCCGCAAGGCCGAGGGTGTCCAGCGCCGAGGGGCCATCCACGGCCTTGTCTTCCGACAGCGGCGCCAGCAGGTGGCGACCACTGAAGGCCATCTGCTCGCCGACGCGCACGATCTCACGCGGCTTGATGCTGCCATCCGGCCCGGCCAGCGGTGCCTGGAAGCGCAGCGCGCGACCGCTTTCGGTGGCGATGCTGCGGATGTCCGCGGTCAGGGCGGCGAGTCGCTCGCGGCCCGGCACCTCATCGCGCGGCCCCAGGTCCGGCAGACGCGCCTGGCCGCCGACCAGCAGCCAGTTGCCCGCCAGGGCTTCACGCGTCTCGCGGGCATGCTTGCGTGCCACCTCGAATACCTGACCGAGATCGCCCTGCTGGGCCTGACGCTCTTCGTCCAGACCGCTGAGGGTCGCCTGTTGTTCCTGCGCTTCGGCCTCGAGGGTCGCGCGCGTCTCGCGCAGGCTGTCACGCCGCGCCTCGGCCTCGCTGACCGCCGCTTGCAGTGCCTCGCGATCCGACAACAGGGTGTCGAGACGCGCCTGATCGCGGCCTTCGGCCTGACTGGCGGCCTGTTCGAACTGCTCGACGCTCAATGACTGCTCGGCACTGCCGGTCGCCGCCAGCACGGCGGGAGATGACAATGTCAGCAGCCCCAAGGTGCCGGCCGTCAGCAACAGGCGTGACAGAGACGCACGTGGCGCTTGTGAATTCGTCGCCATCAGCTGGACTCCTGCGCGGTACGGGTAGTGGTGGTACGTGTGCTGGTGACTGCCGCGGCAGCCTGATCGGCGCTCTCGAGCGCGGACTGCGACAGGCGCCCCTTCGGAGCCAGCTCGACGTCCTCGACCGGCACCGACAGCGGCAGGGTCACCAGTGACGGTGCCTGCTGGTCACGCGCCATGCTGATGCCCTTGCGCAGCGCTTCCAGGCCGCTGTCATCCAGCACCTGCCAGCTGCCATTTCTGGCCTGCCAGGCGCCACCATGCTGACCATCCAGCGTCAGGTAATAGAGGCCGACGCGGCCGACACGCAGATACTGCACCTCGGTGTCTTCCCCACCGACCAGCCCAGCGCGCCAGGTATCGAAGCCCTGACCGTAGCTCAGCTCCTGCTGCCAGGCGTTGAGCAGCTGATCGAGGCGCTCGTCATTGCTCAGGCTGGCATTGGAGAGGTTGTCACGCAGACGCTGGACGCGCGCGAGGCGCTCGTCCTTGAGAAACGGCAGATCCTGCTCGATGAAGTCCGCCAGCTCCTCGACCTGCTGACGCAGCAGGCCCGGCAGCGACTCACGCGTGGCCTCGAGATTCTCCAGCGCCGTGCGCTGGCGCTCGATACGCGCCGCGCGGTCAGCATTCAGCGGCGTCAGCTCCGCGGTATAGCTTTCCAGACGCGCGGCTTCCTGACGCGCTTCACGCAGGCGCACCAGCAGCGCACGCGTCTCGTCATCGGCGGCGTCGATGCGCGCCTGCAGCTCACGCTGGGTTTCCTGATGAGTGGCGGCACTGTCACGCAGTGTCTCGGCATGCGCCGGCAATGCGGTGGCTGTCAGCGGTGCAAGCAGCACCAGCGCCGGGAGCAGGCCGCCAAGGGCTCGCACGCACGGGAAGGGGAAAGAAGTCGAACGCCGCACGGACATCTCCTGAAGAACTAGGCTTGGTTGCATCCTCGGTCGCCTGCCAGGCCGCTAGTGGCTTCCGAGTGGAAATGCAAATCACTGGCATGGACGGTATTACAAACAAGAACAATTATCAATTGATCTTGCCTCGCTCTGCCCCATCAGCAGGCCCTGAAACCTGCAATGCAGCGTTGCACTTTTCTCCTGACGCTCTCTCCCCTGCCCTCGCCCCAACCCTTGCCCGCAGACACAAAAAAACACGACCCGCCGAAGCGGGTCGCGTTGATGGGCCAGGCCACCTTGCGGTGTCTCGGCCTCAGCCTTGCAGGGCCTTGCTCAGAGCTTGCCTTCCAGCTCCGGCAGTACCTCGAACAGATCGCCGACCAGGCCGTAATCCGCGACCTGGAAGATCGGCGCTTCGTCGTCCTTGTTGATCGCGACGATGACCTTGGAGTCCTTCATGCCCGCCAGATGCTGGATCGCCCCGGAGATGCCGACGGCGATGTAGAGGTCCGGCGCGACGATCTTGCCGGTCTGGCCGACCTGCATGTCGTTGGGCACGAAGCCGGCGTCGACCGCAGCGCGTGAGGCACCGATGGCGGCGCCCAGCTTGTCGGCGATACCGTTGAGCAGCGCGAAGTTCTCACCGTTGCCCATGCCGCGGCCACCGGAGATCACCACCTTGGCGGAGCCCAGCTCAGGGCGCTCGCTTTCGGCCAGGGTTTCCTCGACGAAGCTCGAGACACCTGCATCCTCGACCACGTCCACGGCCTCGATGGCCGCCTGTCCGTCGAGCGCGACCGGATCGAAGCCGGTGGCACGCACGGTGATGACCTTGAGCACATCGTCGCTCTTGACGGTGGCGATGGCGTTGCCGGCGTAGATCGGGCGCTGGAAGGTATCGGCGCTCTCGACGGCGATGATCTCGGAGATCTGCGCCACGTCCTTCAGTGCCGCGACACGCGGCATGAAGTTCTTGGCAGTGGTGGAGGCACTGGACAGCACGTGGCTGTAGTCATCGGCCAACGCCACGACCAGTGCCGACAGGTTCTCGGCCAGCTGATGGGCGTAGACGGCATTGTCGGCGACACGCACACGCGCGATGCCGGCAAGCCTGGCGGCCTGCTCGGCGACGGCGCCTACGCCCTCACCGGCGACCAGCACATCGATATCGCCACCGATGGCGGTTGCGGCTGCCACGACACTCGC
Source organism: Cobetia sp. (assembly GCF_983723665.1). Lineage (NCBI taxonomy): Bacteria > Pseudomonadati > Pseudomonadota > Gammaproteobacteria > Oceanospirillales > Halomonadaceae > Cobetia > Cobetia sp. The sequence goes on from NZ_CFDJES010000037.1 coordinate 12,670, forward strand.
GGTGCTGCTGGTCAGCTGGCCATCATGATGATCGGCAATGACGAGAATGCTCATGAGATCACCTTTGCTTCGTTCTTGAGTTTGTCCACCAGCTCATCGACGGAGCCGACCTTGATGCCGCCCTGACGCTCGGCCGGCGGCGTGACCTTGACCAGCGACACCTTGGAGGCCGTGGAGACACCCAGCTCTTCCGGCGTCTTGACGTCCAGCGGCTTCTTCTTGGCCTTCATGATGTCCGGCAGCTTGGCGTAGCGCGGCTCGTTGAGGCGCAGGTCAGTGGTGACCACCGCCGGCAGGTTCAGCTTGACGGTCTGCAGGCCGCCATCGATCTCGCGGGTGACACTGACGCTCTCGCCATCGACCACCACTTCGGAGGCGAAGGTACCCTGCCCCATGCCGGTGAGTGCCGCCAGCATCTGACCGGTCTGGTTGTTGTCGGCATCGATGGACTGCTTGCCGAGAATCACCAGGCCGGGCTGTTCTTCCTCGACCACCTTGGCCAGCAGCTTGGCCACGGCCAGCGAGTCGACGGCGTCATCGGTCATCACCTGCACGGCGCGATCGGCACCCAGCGCCAGCGCGGTACGCAGCTGTTCCTGGGCGGCCTTCGGGCCGATGGTGACGGCCACGACTTCGGTCGCCACGCCCTTTTCCTTCAGGCGCACCGCTTCTTCCACGGCGATCTCGCAGAAGGGGTTCATGGCCATCTTGACGTTGGTCAGCTCGACGTCAGACTGGTCAGCCTTGACGCGAATCTTGACGTTGTAATCGATGACGCGTTTCACCGCGACGAGTACTTTCATGGTGTCCTCGCTGATTTCTCATGGAGTACCAGTGACCGTGAGGCCGCCAGCGCTCGATTCATGCAAGCGTTTGATAGGTGAATATCTTCCACAGATGACCGTGATGACAAGTGTCTCGCCACGATATCCGCTGGCACCCGACGGATGAAGTCAGCCAGACCGGCGTGGTTTTCACTCTCCGGGCGCCGCCATTCTCATGCGGGCATCTTGCGCAGAATTGGTTGCCGGGGTCAAACCTGACAATCACTCTCAACACGCCCGAGCGTGAAACCCATCGGGCGATTTCCTGCAACGCCCCCCGGTGGCTATTACGTCAGACCCAAGCATAATAAACAAACGGTCGTTTTAAATGCTACTGTTGCGGCATGCTATGCGGCTGCTTCGCGCCAGCGCCTTGTGTCGAGCGGCCGATCGTCCGTGCAGGACATGGCGTACCAGCGTGAGTCGCACCCCTATTTTCACTCCGGCGAGTCGTGCCCTGACGCACGCCACGCCGGAGGTCCACTGCCCAGCGGACGGCCATGGTCGTTCGTGACACGCCCGCCCCGCCGGATCCGCGGGGCCCTGACGGCGCAAAGATTGAGGAGACGGGTCATGGAACGCGAATTCATGGATTTCGACGTGGTCATCGTCGGTGCCGGCCCTTCCGGCCTGGCGGCGGCCTGCCGACTGATGCAGCAGGCCAACGCGGCCGAGAAGGAGCTGACGGTCTGCGTGGTCGAGAAAGGTTCTGAAGTCGGCGCGCACATCCTGTCCGGCGCCGTGCTCGAACCGCGTGCACTGACCGAGCTGTTCCCCGACTGGGCCGAACGCGGCGCACCGCTCAAGACGGCCGTCACCCGTGACGAGGTCGTGCTGCTCAAGGATGACCAGAAAGCGCAGGTCATCCCCAATGCACTGGTCCCCAGGACCATGCACAATGACGGCAACTACATCATCAGCGCCGGCAACCTGACGCGCTGGCTGGGCGAGCAGGCCGAGGAGCTGGGCGTCGAGATCTTCCCGGGCTTCGCCGCCCAGGAAGTGCTGCATGGTGAAGATGGCACGGTGCGCGGCATCGTGGTCGGTGACATGGGCGTGGCCGCCGATGGCAGCGAGAAGGATGGCCACATGCCGGGCATGGAGCTGCGCGGCAAGTACACCCTGTTCGCCGAGGGCTGCCGTGGCCACCTGGGCAAGCAGCTGATCTCGCGTTTCTCGCTCGACAGCGAAGCGGATGCCCAGCACTACGGCATCGGCTTGAAGGAGCTGTGGGATGTGCCCGCCGAACAGCATCAGCCAGGACTGGTGGTGCACGGCAGCGGCTGGCCGCTCAAGGGCAACGCCGAAGGCGGCTTCTTCCTCTATCACACCGATGACCAGCAGGTGGTGGTGGGACTGATCGTCGATCTCGCCTACGACAACCCGTACCTGTCACCCTTCGATGAATTCCAGCGCATGAAGCAGCACCCGACCCTGGCCCGCCATCTCGAGGGCGGCAAGCGGGTCTCCTACGGTGCGCGCGCCATCGCCAAGGGCGGCCTCAACTGCCTGCCGAAGATGAGCTTCCCGGGCGGTCTGCTGATCGGCTGTGACGCCGGCACGCTCAACTTCGCCAAGATCAAGGGTCTGCACACCGCGATGAAGTCCGGCATGCTGGCGGCGGAAAGCGTGTTCGACGCCATCAAGGGCGGTGACGAAGGCGGTGAAGACCTGGTCGACTTCGGCAAGCGCTTCAAGGACAGCTGGGCCTATGAGGAGCTGGACGCCTCGCGCAGCTTCGGCCCGGCCATGCACAAGTACGGCACCTTCCTCGGTGGCGCCTACAACTTCCTCGACCAGCTGACGGGCGGCCGCCTGCCGACCCTGCATGACACCACACCGGACTACGCGCGCATGCGCCCGGCGGCTGAATGCACGAAGATCGAGTACCCCAAGCCGGACGGCAAGCTGTCCTTCGACAAGCTGTCCTCGGTGTTCCTCTCCAACACCAATCACGAGGAAGACCAGCCGTGTCACCTGCGCCTGTCCGACCCGGAGCTTCCTGTGCGTGACAACCTGCCGCGCTACGCCGAGCCCGCCCAGCGCTACTGCCCGGCCGGTGTCTACGAGATCGTCGAGGAAGCCGGTGAGCCGCAGTTCCAGATCAACTTCCAGAACTGCGTGCACTGCAAGACCTGTGACATCAAGGACCCGGCGCAGAACATCACCTGGGTCGCGCCGGAAGGCGGCGGTGGCCCCAACTACCCCAACATGTAAGCCCCTGCTGCCCGCCAGCTGACAACGCCGCCACTGCCCTGCCGTGGCGGCGTTGTCGTGTCTGGCCCTCCTCATTCCTCAGCGCCGCAGGCGCGGACGCCTTGCGCCCCGTAAGTGCTTCTTGTTTTATTCCAAAACAATCTCAAAGCGATTGTTGATATAACAGCTTCCCGGTAGCACATTAGCCTCCCTCGAATTCAGACTCACGCCATCGCTTCGGAGCCACCATGTCCGTCACACGCCAGATACTGCTCGCCCTGGGGCTGGGCATTCTCAGCGGCCTTGCCCTGAACGCCGGGGCAGGCGCTCTGCCCGAGGGCAGCGTCGCCTGGCTCGACAGCCACCTGCTGACGCCGGTGGGACAGATCTTCCTGCGCCTGCTGCAGTTCGTGGTGGTGCCGATGGTGTTCGGCGCTCTGATCATGAGCCTGACCAACCGCGAAGGCGGCGCCGACGTCGGTCGCCATGCCGGCCGTCTGCTGGGCAGTTACGTGGTCACCAGCGCCGTGGCACTGACACTGGGCATGCTGGTCGCGCATTGGCTGACGCCGGGCAGCGGCGCCGAGAGCCTGGTGGATTCAGCACCTGAAGGACGCAACGCCGACAGCATCGCCCAGTGGCTGGTGGGCCTGGTGCCCAACAACCCCTTCACTGCGCTGGGTGGCGGCGGTCTGCTGCAGGTCATCTTCGCGGCCGCCCTGATCGGGCTGGCGATGCGCGCCCTGCCAAAGGAAAGCGCACCGCTGCATCGCGTGATCGAGAGCGGTTACACCGTCAGCCTCAAGGTGCTGTCCTTCGTGCTCAAGCTGGCGCCGGTGGGGGTCTTCGCGCTGATCACCTCGGTGATCGCCACCCAGGGGCTGGACCTGCTGATGCGCCTGGGCATGTACGTGATCGGCCTGATCATCGCGCTGGCGCTGATGGCACTGCTCTATCTGGTGCTGCTGGCCGTCACCGGTGCCCGCCCGCTGGCCTTCGTGCGCCACTTCGGCCAGAGCCTGGGCTTCGCCTTCGGTACCGCAAGCTCCGGCGCGACCCTGCCGCTGGCGCTGGGCAATGCCCGCGACTACGGCATGAATGAATCCCTGGCCAGCTTCGCGCTGCCCTTCGGCACGGCGCTCAAGCGTGACGGCGCCGCCGTGCTGCAGGGCTTCAATGCGCTGTTCGTGGCGCAGCTGTTCGGCATCGATGTCACCACCTCGCTGGTGATCACCGTGTTCACCACCGGCCTGCTGGTCAGCTTCTCGACGGCTGGTGTGCCGGGTGCAGGGCTGGTCGCGATGACCACCGTGCTGGGCGCGGCAGGGCTGCCGCTGGAAGGTGTGGCCGTGGTCGCCGGGGTGGACCGCTTCACCGATGGCCTGCGCACCGCCCTCAACGTGATGGGCAACTGCGCCAACGCCGCCCTGCTGGAGCGCTTCGATTCGCGCAAGCCCGCCACTGAGCCCAAGACACAAGCGTAAGCACGCACGCAAAGAGTCAGGTAAAGCGCCCCACAAATGACAACGCCCGCCAGAGAACCTCTGGCGGGCGTTGTCATTTGTGGGGCCGTCATCGCGCTGGCGCGTGCGGCTACTTCTCGCTGGCCTCTCCGGTGGCGACCGGACGCGCGGGATCACTGATCCAGTCACTCCAGGAGCCGGCATACAGGCGTGGCAACGGCAGCCCCGCGATCGCGAAGGCCAGGATGTTCTGGCAGGCGCTGATGCCGGAACCGCAATAGGCGATCACCTCGCCCTGCGCCGGCAGCAGGCTGCGCAGCTCACGCATCAGACTCATGCGGTCCTTGAAGCGGCCATTGGCTTCCAGATTGCTGGGGGTCGGCCGGCAGAATGCCCCGGGGATATGGCCTGCCACCGGATCGACCGGCTCCTGCTCACCGCGAAAACGCGCCTCGCCGCGGGCATCCAGCAAGCTGTCATCCGTGGCGGCCACCTCTTGGGCGCTGACCAGCAGGCTGTCATCAAAGCTCGGCTGCCAGTCGCTGGGTGTAGGGCTCACCGGTTGGGCAGGCGCACGCTTGAGCTCGCCCATGGCCTGATTCCAGGCCTGGATGCCGCCATCCAGTACCCGCACATCCGGGTGCCCGGCCCAGGTCAGCATCCACCATAGCCGCGCCGCCGCCATCTGCCCGCCCATGTCGTCATAGACCACCACCTGCTGCTCGGGCGTGATGCCGAGGCGGCGGAACAGCTCGGCCGTCGCCTGATGTGACGGCAGCGGATGCCGCCCGCCCACGCCGTCCTCGCGCACGGCGGCCGACAGATCACGGTCCATATCGACATGGATGGCACCCGGCAGATGGCCTTCACGCCACAGGCGCTCGCCGGCTTCCCCATCGTCGAGACGCGCACGGCAATCCAGCACCACGGGCGACTTGAGGCCCGCCATCGCCAGCTGGGTCACCAGCTGGCTGGCATCGATCAGGGGCGCCTGGCGCTGGTCCGGCACCAGCAGCGATGAGGCGGAGACGGAGGCTGCCGCCAATGCGGCAGGATCGGGATACTGAGCCATGGGAACTCCTTTTCGGGCAGACGAAGATGCATTGGAGGCATGATGGTGCTCGGCGCAAGGCTTGGCAATCGCGCTGCCTTGTCGCCCGAGTCTCAAGTCCGTTGTCACAAGGGTCACAAGGCTGTCAGCGGGGCACGCGTGGCGATCAGGCGGCGCTTGTTGCCATCGGCGAAGCGCACCTCGATCAGCGGATTGGCCTCATTGCCGGAGACCTCTTCGATCACCCCCTCACCGAAGCTCTCGTGACGCAAGCGCTGACCGACCTCCCAATCACCGACGCGTCGCAGCACGGCCGGCTCGCCGCGTGGAGTGCGATTGCCCTGTCGAGCGCCACGAGCATAGGTACCGCCCGAGCTGGACTGGCCTTGCGCAGCCGACTTGCTGGCCGGCTTGCCCGGGGACTTGGCGGCCTTCTTCGGCAGCGCTTCCAGCGTCGGCGGCGTGATGCCGTGACGTGCCAGAGGCAGCCGCGCCAGATAGGCCTCGCCAAGTGCCGGCGCCGCCACACGCAGCCGCTCGTCGCTTCCGTCCGCTGACTCGCGGGCGGCCTCATCGCCGTCGTCGGCCTGCAGACGGGCGAGCTTGGCGCGCTTGCCGGCACCGTGAATCCAGTCACCGAGGCGGGTGCAGTCCTCCACGCACAGCTCGGCCAGGAAGCGGCTTGGCGTATGCGTGCCACCGTCACGCCACAGGTGCAGCTGCTCGCGGGCACGCGTCACGCCGACGTAGCACAGGCGACGCTCCTCCTCGAGGCGCTCCGGCGACAGCGGGTTGTCACGCGAGTAGGCCGGGAAGTCTTCCTCGTTCATGCCCCACAGCCCCACCAGCGGCCACTCCAGCCCCTTGGCCCCGTGCACCGTGGTGATCAGCACGCCGTCGGCGGCGTCCTCGACCGGATTGCGCAGCAGATTGATGAAGGCGTCGGGATCATTGGCCAGCTCCCCTGCCTGCTCGATCAGCACATCCAGCAGGCGCACATCCTCCTCGCCCTTGTCACGCCGGGCCGCGGCGCGGCGCAGCACCTTGTCGGCCTCCAGCTCATCGACCACATGGCGCAGCAGCCGCGCAGGCGCCCAATCGCCCAGCGAGGGCAGATCACACAACAGCTTCCAGCGCTTGTGCAGGTTGCGGCGTTGCAGCGGCTTGAGCCCCTCGAGGATAGGGTCTTCCTTGCGTGGCCAGCGCTGGCTGTCGGCCAGCTGCTGACACAGGCGCTCGAGGCGCTCGCGCGCGACGAAGGCGGTGGGCTGGGTGAACAGCAGCAGCAGGTGCGCCGGGTCGCGCAGACGCGTGGCATCACGCGCCAGCTCCAGATAGCCCGCCAGCGCCTGCACCAGCGGCAGACGGAACACGAAGCGATCCCCCTGCCCCAGCCGGAAGGGAATGCCGGCCTTGAGCAGCTGCAACTGCACCGGTACCGACAGCGCCCAGCTGCGCACCAGCACGGCGGCCTCGGCGCCACTGCGACCCGACTCTCGCCAGGCCGTGAGCGCCGCGACCAGACTGGCGGCGCCCTGGCCTTCGAACAAGCGCGTCGCCGGCGTGCCGGGCGCGGCCAGACACAGCTGGTCCGGACGGCGCGCATTGGCGGCGATGGCGTGATTGGCCGCCAGCGCCAGACGATGACCGTGGCGGAAGGTGTAGCTGAGCGGGAAATCCAGCGGCGCGGCAAAGCTCTCGGCAAAGCGCGTCAGCATGTAGTCAGGCCGCGCGCCACGCCACTCGTAGATGCACTGGTTGGCATCCCCCACGGCCATGACTTCTGCCAAGGCGCCGGAGGCTGCGGGCGACGCTTCGCCGGGCGAGGAAGCTTGGCCGAGCGACGCTTCGCCGACCGACGACTCGCCGAGCGAAGCCTCGCCGGATGGTGCACCCGCCAGCAGCGCCAGCATGCGCTGCTGCGCCTCATTGATGTCCTGATACTCATCGATGATGACGTGCTGCAGATGCCCCTGGATGCGCGCGCGGGTCTCGGGCTCCTTCTCCAGCTGACGCAGCGGGCGATAGAGCAGATCGGCATAGGTCATCTGGCCGTACTGCTCGAGCAACTGCTCCAGCTGAGCGAAGGACTCGACGAAGTGGCCGGTGTGCTCGCCGAGATTCATGCGCTCATACAGCAGCGTCGGCTCGCACATCTCGGCCTTGACCAGATCACAGAACTGGGCGAGCGCTTCGAGGCGCTCGCCTTCCAGCGCTGCCTCACGATCGGCGCGATCGGCATCGCCCAGCGCACGCTGGGCGGCCTGCTTGAGCAGACGCTCCAGCGCCCAGTCCTGCTGGATGAGCTCGCGCGGTTCGAGACTGCCCCAGCGCACCAGGGTGGTGGTCAGGCGATGGCCGATGGAGTGGAAGGTGCGGATGTCGGGCAGCCGAGTGCCCGGTGGAGCCGACTGCGCCAGCTTGGCGACGAAGTCCTCGCGCGCCGAGCGGTTGAACATCAGCACCAGAATCCGCTGCGCCGGAATGCCTTCCGCCAGCAGGCTCAGCACCCGCGCCACCAGCGTGGTGGTCTTGCCGGAGCCCGCCACCGCCGCTACCCGCGCATGCCTCCCACGATGCGCCACCACGGCGCGCTGCTGATCCGTCAGCCGTTGCGTCAGCTGATCGACGGCCAGCGCCAGTGGCGATGCTGCAACGTCTGGCCCGGAGGTTGCGGTGCTGTCGGGCTCGATGGGAGGAAGTGGTGACGACATGAAGACCTGCAATGGCTGACGGCGAGAGAAAAGGAGCGAAGCAGAACGCGAGGGGCATACGGAAGAGAGAGCAGAAGGCGGCAGGCTCAAAAAGGCTCAGACAGGTTCAGACCTCGACCTCATCAGCCGCCAGCTGTCCCAGAATCTGGAAGCGCCCGCCGCTCATGAAGCCAAGTGTCAGGCTGCCGTCTTCCTGCTCATGCGTCTCGGCGCTCTCGAGCAGCCGATAGTAGAGATTGCGGTGCAGGCGCGCGGCAAGGCCGAAGCGCACCGGCACTTCCGGCAACCACAGGCCGTCCGGCGTCTCGCTCAGCGTCAGGCAGGTCTCCCCTTCCAGCCGCACGACATCGCCCTGATCGGTGACCAGCTGCCAGACGTCCGGCTGGGGCTCGGATAGCCCGGACTCTGTCTGTACGGACTCTGTCTGTCCGGGCTCGGCCTCTCCAAGCTCAGTCTGCGCAGAATCGCTCTCGACGCGGGAGCAGTCCACCGCCAGGAAGGGGCGGTCCTCGACCTGGATGGTGACCTTCTCCGCCGGCGTGACCAGGCAGTAGCTGCCATCGGGCTCGCGGCGCAGGACACGCGACAGCATGTGCACCAGTCGCGCACGGCCGATGGGCGTGCCCTCGTGCATCCAGCGCCCGTCGGCACAGATGACGAGGTCCATCTCGCCACAATGCGCCGGGTGCCATTGATCCACCGGCGGCAATGCCTTGCCGCTGGTGGCCTTGTCGCCCAGCTGGGTGAGGATGGCGGCTGGATTCATGACGTTCCCTCCCTGGTGGTCAGATCATGCGGGGTACCACGCTCAATCGATGAGCATACCGCTGCTGGCCAGCGCTTCGCGAACGTTGTCCGGCGCTTCCGGCGCGGCAGCGCGGAACAGGCGATAGAAGTTGGCGGTGGTCTGCATCGCCAGCTCATCGACGGTGATGCCGCGCTCGGCGGCGATGCATTCGGCGACCTCGACCACATTGCCCGGCACATTGGAGGTGCCACGGTACGGCACCGGCGCCAGATAGGGGCTGTCGGTCTCGATCAGCAGGCGGTCCAGCGGGATGGCGCGTGCCAGCTCGCGGACGTGTTCGGCGTTGCGGAAGGTGACGATACCGGAGATGGAGACCATGAAGCCGTGGCCCACCGCGATGCGCGCCATATCCAGATCTTCGGTGAAGCAGTGCAGCACGCCACCGACAGCGGGGTCCGTATGCTGCTTGATCAGCGCCAGGGTGTCTTCGCGCGCTTCGCGGGTGTGGATGATCACCGGCAGCTCGAGCTCACGCGCGGCGATCAGATGGCGCGTGAAGCGCTCGTACTGCAGCTCGCGGCTGACGCTCTCGTAGTGATAGTCGAGGCCGGTCTCGCCGATGGCCACCGCGCCGAAGCGCTCGGCGCACTTCTTGATGTCCTCGACCGTGGGTTCCGGGTCGACCTGATGCAGCGGATGCACACCGGCGGAAATCACCACATCCTCATGCTGCTGGGCGATGGCCGAGATCTCGGGCACATCGTCGAGCGTGACGGCAATGGCGAGGAACTGGTGCACGTGACGGGCGCGCGCGGCGACCAGCACGGCCTCGAGGCTGCCGCCGTGCTCTTCCAGTTTCAGACGATCAAGGTGGCAATGCGAATCGACAAACATCCGGAAACTCTCACTACTGATGGCCACGCGCTGCGCGGCGAAAAACGTGCTCGACCGGCGGGCGCCCATGGCACTGCCGGTCGAGATGATGAAGCGACGCTGCGCTCGCGCTACAGCGTATAGGTCGCGTGACCCTTGCCGAGCATGCCGGCCAGGTGGTTCTCGATATGATCGCGCACCTGGCGGTCCTCTTCACTGAAGTGGATGCCGATCCCGGCAATGCGCCGGCCACTGACGCCCTGCGGGGAAATCCATACCACGCGCCCGGTGACCGGAATGCGCTCGGATTCCTCAGGCAGGGTCAGCAGCAGATAGACCTCCTGGCCCATGGTGTAGCGCTCGGTGGTCGGCACGAAGATGCCGCCGCGCACGAGGGTCGACATGTAGGCGGCCAACAGGGTCTTCTGATCACGAATGGTCAGCGAGAGCGCCTTCTGGCCTTGCTGTGGAGCGGTATCCATCCTTCACCTCCGGCCGGTCTCCCGGCACATGCAGTCCCGTGACGAGCGTCAGCGCTCACATGAGGGCTCACGCTGCGTATCAATGCGTATTCTTCGGCCATTGCCTGCTGTTATCTGACGCAAGGCGAGCAAGCGGCCTGGCTGGCTTCAGTCTAGCCTGCCCGCCTTGCCTCGCGCAGCCTCGTGGCTTTCCACGCGGGAATCGCTCAAGCCTTTCCTCAGCTCTTCGCTCAGACCTTCACTCAGGCCTTCACGCCAGAAAAAAGCCAGCTGCGCATTCAGGAGCGCAGCAAGGCGGCCCAACGCACCAGCCAGGCTTCCAGCACCAGCTGTGGGTTGGGGTTGCCGCCCGCGGCCAGCAGACGGCGCTGCTCGCGGGCGAAGTCCAGCAGCTTGAACCAGTCCTGGGTGCGCCCGTTCTTGACCGCCTGTCTCAGCAGCGGCTCGAGACTGGGGTCACGCAGGTCACTGGCGTTGCCGGACAGGCCCATGCGAATCAGGTCTTCCAGCCAGGCAATACCGTACCACAGCACCTGCGCCAGCGGTTGGCGCTCCAGTCGCCACGCCTCGGCCACCGGCTCACCACCGCGCACCAGCGCATCGAACAGCTCGCGCAAGGCCTGACGCAGCTGACGCTGCTCCGCCTCGCCAAGACGCACCGCCAGCTGCGGCAGACCGCCCGCCATGCGCAGCAGGGCCTGAGCATCCTCGCCCAGCTGCTGCGTGAGCCACGGCAGGCTCTCTTCGGCCGGTGGAATCACCAGCGGCCATTGCTGACAGCGCGAGCGAATGGTCGGCAGCACCCGTGACGGCATGTCGCTGAGCAGAATGAACAGCGTATTGGCGCCGGGTTCCTCGAGGCTCTTGAGCAAGGCATTGGCCGAGGCGATGTTCATCGACTCCGCCGGTTGCAGACGGATGACGCGGTAGCCGCCCTGCTGGGCCGTCTGGGAGACGAAGCGATTGACCTCACGGATCGGGTCGATGCGGATCATCTTGCCGACATCCTGCGGCGCGACCGCCATCAGATCAGGGTGATGCCCGGCCGCCAGCATATGACAGCCATGACATTCACCACAGGCCGCCGCGCCGGGCTTGCCTTGGGCGGTGCGACACAGCACGCGGGCGATCATCGCATCGGCCAGCTCATGCTTGCCAAGCCCCGAGGGCCCGCTGAGCATCACCGCATGCGGCAGGCGACCGTTGTCGTGTACTGCAGTGAAGTGTTGCCACAGCGAATGCTGCCACGGCAGCGGTGAGAAGCTCGAAAGCGTGACACCACT